>JBBQGO010000291.1:0-4067 GCA_038323125.1 Pyrinomonadales bacterium | reverse complement strand
CGGCAGCCTGTGTCGCGGCAAAGACGGATCATCAACTCGATAGCCTCGTTTTCCGATCGCCGCGGTCGCGAGCGTAGAAAGGTGTCATAGGCTCTGGGGTCGCTGCCGGCGAGTGACTGAACTGCGGCGTCGATAGGCCCTGCCACCTCGGCATGGACAAGCAATACGGAATCGAGACGCTCGATCTCGGGCATCGCGATGCGAAGGTCGCTTTCGGTCACATGCGGAAATTCGTCGACACCCGAATGGATCAGAAAGCATTTGAATCCGCGTACACCGCGTTCGACCAGGGGTGCAAGCTCGGCGGTACTGCCCGGGACGACACCGCCCCAAAAGGCGACGTCAACGACGCATTGCCCCTTGGCCGCTGCCAGCTTTTCGTCAAAACCGGTGACGGTCGTTGTCGGCGGTATGCTGTTGAGCGGCATATCGACTATCGTCGTCACGCCTCCGGCAGCCGCGGCCCGCGTAGCCGTTGCGTAGCCTTCCCACTCGGTCCGGCCCGGTTCGTTGACGTGAACGTGAGCATCCACATTGCCTGGCATCACGACCGAATCGCCGCCGTCGATGATCGTCGTACCTGCGGGCACGTCTTTCCATTCACCGACACGCTCGATCCTCTCGCCCGCGATATGCACCGAGGCAGCGAGCACGCCATTAGGCAAAACAACCCGCCGGCTGCGTATTATGATATCTGCCATCTCGAACGATAATAGCGCCGATTCAGATAAATGCGAGGCCGGGTGACAATCGCGCTGCGGCATAAGCATAATGGAGAGACGAAACCATGAGATTTAACAGAGCCAGCGGAATACTGCTTCACCCGACGTCGCTGCCGGGCGATTTTGGTATCGGCGATCTCGGCGACCGGGCTTATGAGTTCGTCAACCTCTTGGCCGCCGCCGGCCAAACGTATTGGCAGATCCTTCCGCTTGGCCCGACTGGTTACGGAGATTCACCATATTCGTCATACTCGGCATTCGCCGGCAACACCCTGCTGATATCACCTGAAAAACTTGTTTCCGACGGCCTTGTCGGCATTGATGTCATCGAGGCTAAGCCGGACTTCCCGATCGATAAGGTAGATTACGGGATGGTGATCGAATGGAAGGCGTGGATGTTGTCGCGCTCATTTGAGAGCTTTCAGTCAGGCGCCGGCGAACCGATTCGGGATGAATTTGATGCATTCGATCGGGAAAATGAGTGGTGGCTCGACGACTACGCCATCTTTCGGGCGGTCAAGGCATCGCAGGGCAATTCTCCCTGGTACGATTGGGCAGCACCGCTCCGCTCGCGTGACGCGGACGCACTAGACACGGTGCGGTCACAGCTCGCACGCGAGATACGCGCAGAGAAGTTCTGTCAGTTTCTGTTCTTCCGGCAATGGCGTGACCTGAAACAACATGCCGAGGACAGCGGCGTACGGATCATCGGTGATATACCGATCTTCGCCGCACTCGATTCGGCTGATGTATGGTGCAATCAGGAGCTGTTCAAACTCCAGCCGGACGGCTCGCCAACGGTCGTGGCCGGCGTTCCGCCCGACTATTTTTCAAACACCGGCCAGCGCTGGGGCAATCCGATCTATGATTGGGACGCGATGCGTGGAAACGATTTTGGTTGGTGGTCGGCCCGCGTTGCCTTTGCTCTACAGCTCGTCGACATCGTCCGGTTGGACCACTTCATTGGCTTTATACAAAATTGGGAAGTGCCCGGCGGTGACGAGACTGCCGAGAACGGCCAGTGGGCCGAGGTGCCGGGACGTGGGTTGTTTGAGAGTCTGACGAGGCGTCTCGGTACCTTGCCGGTCATCGCCGAGGACCTTGGGTCCTTAACGCCCGAGGTCGAGGCCCTGCGAGATCACTTTAATTTTGCGGGGATGCGGATACTGCAGTATGGCTTCGGCGGCGATCCGCGCGACAGCCACCTGCCGCACAACTACGTTAACAATTGCGTCGCCTACACCGGGACCCATGACAACAACACCACCGTGGGGTGGTACAGGTCCGCACCGAAGGACCAGCGTGCCCTTTGCCGAAAGTACTTAAACTCAAACGGCCGCCAGCCGCATTGGGAGCTGATCCGTGCTGCATTCGCATCGGTCGCCGATACCGCGATAGTGCCGATGCAGGATGTGCTCGGCCTCGGCGCCGACACGCGTATGAATACACCCGCGACCGCGGGAAACAATTGGAAGTGGCGGCTCGGGCCGGATGATCTTTCAGATGAACGAATGGAACGTCTCAAGGAGATCACCGCGATGTATGGCCGCTCCAACGACATAGGCGACACGGCCGGCGGGCAGCCTTAAAAAGGGGCATTTGTTTGACTTGAACGCCGATATCGCGTAAAACAAAAGCTGATCTCAACTCGATAATTCATATACAATTGGCTTTCTGCCGGCTTACGTTATGGCATCAAACCTTGTTTCGATCACCCGCCGCGGCTTTGGGCAAACTATGCGCAAAGACGGGTGGTGGGTTGCGCCGGTCCTAACGTTCATAGGGCTTGGTGCGTTTGTCGTTTATTCGACGTGGGCCGCGTTTCAGGGCGATCATTATGCTTTCGGTAACTACCTGTCGCCATTCTATTCGCCCGAACTGTTTGGTAACTCGCCGCATGCGATGTTCGGCCCCAAGCCGGCGTGGATTCCCGCGTGGCTTCCCTTTTCGCCCGCTCTGCTGATCCTCTGGGCACCGGGCGGATTCAGGTTTACGTGTTACTACTATCGAGGTGCCTATTACAAATCTATGTGGGCCGACCCGCCCGCATGTGCCGTCGGCGAACCGCGTCACAACTATCGCGGCGAGCGTAAGTTCCCTCTGGTCATGCAGAATGTTCACCGATATTTTCTCTATCTCGCTCTCGTATTCCTGGTATTCCTTTCGCACGACGCGTGGAAGGCAATGTGGTTCGCAGGCCCCGATGGAGTCGAACGCTTTGGCATAGGCGTCGGTACGATCGTCCTGACGGCAAACGTGATCTTTCTGGCATGCTACACGCTTGGTTGCCACAGCCTGCGGCATCTGGTAGGCGGCGTTTACGATGTGCTGTCGAACCGGCCCGTCCGCAAAGCGGCTTATGATTGTGTCGGCAAGCTAAACAGGCGGCACATGCTGTTCGCCTGGATAAGCCTCTTCGGAGTCGGCTTTTCCGACATCTACGTTAGGCTGGTTTCGATGGGTATTTGGCACGATTTTCGGTTCTTTTGAGATTTTTCACCACGGAGGTCACAGAGAGCACTGAAAAAATGTTTTTGCTGTTGCCTCAATGGGTGAGTTCTATGTTTTGGATTTCTCTGTGGCCTCTGTGGTGAACTCTCTTCGGAATAAATGACTGATTATACGACATATGAACATGACGTTCTCGTTATAGGTGCCGGCGGTGCGGGGCTTCGGGCGGCTATTGAGGCGTCGGCTGCGGGCGTGAGCGTCGGGCTTGTCTGCAAATCCCTGTTGGGCAAAGCTCACACGGTTATGGCCGAGGGCGGCATGGCGGCGGCAATGGCTAACGTCGATGATCGTGACAACTGGAAGGTACATTTTTCAGACACGATGCGCGGCGGCCAGTATGTAAACAACTGGCGGATGGCTGAGCTGCATGCAAAAGAAGCGCCGGACCGTGTCCGTGAACTTGAGGCTTGGGGAGCTGTTTTCGATCGTACAAAGGACGGCAAGATACTTCAGCGCAACTTTGGCGGGCATCGTTATCCGCGACTGGCACATGTCGGTGATCGCACGGGCCTGGAACTGATCCGCACGCTGCAGGACCACGGCATCCATCAGGGCATCGAGGTTTATATGGAGGTCACGGTGATCTCGCTGCTCAAGGATGGCGACCGCGTGATCGGGTGCCTGGCTTATGAACGCGAACATGGCCGCTTCCGCGTATTCAAGGCAAAAGCCGTAATACTGGCCACCGGCGGTGTCGGGCGTGCTTATAAGATCACCAGCAACAGTTGGGAGGGGACGGGCGACGGCCACACGCTCGCATACGACGCCGGAGCCGAGCTGATCGACATGGAGTTCATGCAGTTTCACCCGACGGGTATGGTCTGGCCGCCGAGC
>JBBQGO010000290.1:0-4073 GCA_038323125.1 Pyrinomonadales bacterium | reverse complement strand
AACGGTGAATCAAAAGAGCTGCGGGATGAGATCGTCGATCTCGGCACCCGCTATGGCCTGGTTACGCCGTATACGTCTTATCTCGCGACCGATGGGTCGATGGCCAATGTTCGACGTGACGCCCCCGCGTCCGCCGATATGACCCGATCCGCCGCAAAACGGCTCCAGGAGAGGAGCGGTGCCGGTGCTGTTGGCCTTAGCATTCAGCAAAACGCAATGCAGTCCAACACCACTGCGGTTGCCTCTGACGATATGGAGGAGAGGCAAAGAATACTTGTGCGGAACTCGGTCAATAACCAGTTTGTGGGAAACAAGAATTTTATAAACCACGATGGCGTTTGGACAGATTCAGAGTATTCGGACGGATCGCGAATGCCCGAGGTGACGGTCAGATTTGCGAGCGACGAATATTTCAGTTTGGTGAAAGCTAATCGTGAACTTGGGCAATACCTGGCCCTGGGCGACAAGGTCGTTATTGTATGGAAAGGCAAGGTTTACCGGATCGTTGTGTGATCGCTTAATGATCGTACGGGCAATAATCGTAAAGGCAGGGGGTGATTTTTGACCGTAGACACATTATTCTGTTATCGGGTCACCTTATACTTTACGGAGGAAATACTTCATTGAGGATAGCTTTATTTATTTTCCTTATGATCTCTGTCTGTGGTTTGAACTCCCAGGCTCAGAGCTGGACGCTGGAGCACGTCAACACGCGTGGAGACCTCGTTGCGGTTTACTTCACATCGTCCAGTCGCGGGTGGATAGCCGGTGACAACGGCTATTTGGCGTCGACGACCGACGGCGGTAAGACCTGGACGCCGTATCCGCTGAAAACGAACGAGGATATAAACGAGATCTATTTTCGCGACAACGATAATGGCTATCTGATAGCTGGACGCAAGATGTTCATCACCCGTGATGCTGGACGGTCGTGGCAGGAGACACGCATATATCGAACGGCGGAGTTTGGGACCGGCACGCCAGAGTTCCTGAGTATCAAGTTTTCGGATAAGAAGCGCGGGTATGTGATCGGCTCGGTCCTAAAGGGAAAGGGCGAGGTGGTCGTGGAATCACTTTTGATGCGGACCGATGACGGCGGCGAAACCTGGCAGAGAATAAACGTTCCGGCCAAGGTCGAACTGTTTCATATCGATTTTAGCGGCAGCTCGCGCGGGTGGATCGTTGGTGACGGAGGAACCATTTTGACGTCTGTGGACTCGGGTATGACATGGAGCCGCCAGGTATCCGCGACCTCAGTGCCGCTTTTCAGCGTTCATTTCAGGGATGATAAGGAAGGATATGTGGTCGGAAAGTCAGGCATGATCCTGCGTACCTCAAACGGCGGTGCGACGTGGGAAAAAGTTGCCACACCGGTTCGCGAGACTTTTATGCGGGTTGGGTTCACCGATGACAAAAACGGATGGATCGTAGGCTACTCGGGTAATATTTTGCGTTCGGGAGACAAGGGACGTACCTGGACTAGCGAAGACAGCAATACCGCCGACCACCTTTATGGACTCTATATGGATAAAAAGTTCGGTTGGTCCGTCGGGGCAAAAGGTGTAGTTCTCAGTTATAAGAAATAGCGTGCGGTTAGTCCGCCGCTTTATCGCACTGCCTTGTAGTTAGATCGCGTGCCTGAGGACGATCGGGCAAGCTGGGCCGCCCGCGGGAGTGCGTCGATAGCTCTGGCAACCTGTGGGTCTGAACCAACCAGTACTTGATCAGCCGATAACGACCCGTGCAGAGCCATCGCTAATGTGTACTGCAGCCTTTGTTTGACAAAGGCTGTTTCTCGTTTCAGCATATCCGCCGGCCACCTGTCCGCGGCCGAACGATTCAAAAAGCTGTAGAAGGACCGGACCATTTCATCCGTTACTTCGTGTTGAGCCGATCCCATCCCGGCCGCGAACAATGGTATCTCAGGTAGTGGGCGTTGAAAACCGGGTATCCTACCGTTAACCGTTTCACGGACAAATACAAAGATAGGGTCGAGCAGTGAGGCTTGGATATCGCTGACGCCTTCTGACGTAACGACCTCATCGGGAGCAATGCCGTCCCCGCCGATGACTGTTCTGTTATTTCGCGTTCGGGCTTCGAAATATGGTTTGCCGATCGCCGCGGCCTGCGTTTTATGGCTGAAATAATCGTAAAGGTCCCCATTCGAATAGTCACGCTGAATCGATCGGCTCGACGGTGTCAGGTATCTGGCGGTCGTCAGTGTCAATCCGGCCTTGCCCGGCAGTTCCAGAACGCTCTGGACCAACCCTTTGCCATAGGTTTTTTCGCCGACGATCAGTGCCCGGTCGTTGTCTTGAAATGCACCCGCAACGATCTCAGACGCCGAGGCGGTCTGTTTATTGACCAACACGACGAGAGGTATTTGTGACGGAGCTTTGTTTGTTGAGGCCCAGACCCGGTTATCAAAGTGGTTCCTGCCTTGCTGGGTGAGGATAAGAGTGCCCGCCGGAAGGAACTTCTCGGCGACCTTAACCGCCTGGTCAACGATGCCGCCGCCATTACCCCTCAGATCTAGTATCAGTGAACGCATGCCCGCTCTGCCAAGCTTCTCCATTGCCTTGTCGAATTCGTCCGCCGTCGTGTAAGTAAAGCCTTGAGAGAGATCTATGTAGCCGATGCCCTGGCGAAGCATATACGAGTCGGGAATAGATGGCAGCGGAACCCGGTTGCGCCGGATCTCGAGAGTCTCCAGGCGTCGGGAAGCGGAACGCTCGACGGTGAGGCGAAACAACGAGCCGATCGACCCACGGATCTTGTCTTTGACGATTTCAGATGTCTTGCCGGACATTGTTTCACCGTTTATGGCCACGATCCGGTCCCCAAATCGAAGCTGCGAACCCGACGCCGGTGAATTTGGGAATGTTGAAAGGACGTATGTGCTCAAGACTCCGCCGGCTTCAAAATCGGCGATCATCGCTCCTATACCGGAGTAGCCGCTTCGCTGTTCGTCGAGCAAAACGCTCCACTGAGAGGCGCTGTAAAATGTTGAGTGAGGATCAAGTGAACGGAGCATGCCGGCTACCGCCAGCTTGGTATATACTTCTGCGGAGCCCACCGACGGGTCATTGACGTAATTGCGATCGACGATCTTCTGGGCCTCGCGAAGGTCGTCTATGATCCGAGATCGCTGATGATCCGATTCCACCGCCGCCGGGCGCCGGCCCGGGAACCCGCCCGATGCAGAGAAAGTACTCCCTTGCTTTATGCTGAATGGTTCACCGCCTTCGTTCAATGATTTATTCATCTGCCCTGTCGCCGTCATAGCAGCGATGGACGCGATGATCATCAGATTGGCAAAACGCGAATGGCGCATAGTATTACCTGGTACTAACGGTGTCCGGGACCACAGCTCCGCACAATGTCGTTTTCGAATTAAAATTCGGCGGACCTGACGGCACTCAGATCCACCTCTACACTTTGTTTATGCGATTGTAAAAGTTCTAATCCACACCGCTTTCCAAGTATTTTCGGGATTTTTATTTGTGATTCGTAGGCGCAAAAAAGGCCGGGCAATGCCGGCCCGGCTCGCTTAAGCCTATGGAGTCAATCACATGCTCAAATGATACTTGCGGCTCCACGGCCCGCCCGTTTGTTTTTGCGAAGAGCGTAAATATTTGACAGACGATGAGCCGAGCATATGCGGGTGGCGGTAACTTCGATCACGGGTTTCGATCGGAGTAGTGGGGAAGCATCGCGGCGAACCTGGGTGTTTGTTTCCACGGGCTCAGAAAGGAGGTCATCCACGGACCTCTCTGTTGAAGTCGGGTCATCATGCCTGCCTCGCCACCGCGAAAAAAACACACCGAGCCCGGCGCTTATCCCTCCGGCGACCAATAGGTACCTCAGGCCTACACGAAAGCCATTACCGAGAAGCGATCCTGAACCATTCAGCACGGACATTTTGAGATCCCCCTTGTCTAATTCTGTACTTCGATAGATTCAAATTTCTGTTTTCAGGTTGCAGCGGATTTTAGCAAACGGGCGGCGCGATGTTATCATCACAGCGAAATAGGAAGGGGGATTTATGGCAAAGGATGTAATAAACGTTGACG
>JBBQGO010000289.1:0-4073 GCA_038323125.1 Pyrinomonadales bacterium | reverse complement strand
TTTATATTTACTTCGACAAATAAGGTTTATGGGGACACGCCGAATTCGCTTCCGCTCGTTGAGCTCGAAAGCCGTTGGGAAATCGACGAATCTCATCCGTATTTCGAACACGGCATCGACGAATCGATGTCCATCGACAGTTCCAAACACAGTGTGTTTGGGGCGAGCAAGGTCGCTGCTGACGTAATGACGCAGGAGTACGGCCGTTACTTCGGCATTAATACGGGGATCTTTCGCGGGGGCTGCCTTACAGGCCCGGCACATTCGGGAGCGGTGCTTCACGGCTTTCTTGCTTATCTTGTGAAATGTGTCGTTTACGGCAATCACTACACAATATTTGGGTACAAAGGTAAACAGGTCCGGGACAATATTCATTCGAACGACCTCGTGCGGGCGTTCTGGCACTTTTGCCAGGACCCGCGCCCCGGAGCGGTCTACAACATGGGTGGAGCACGATACAGCAACTGCTCTGTTCTGGAAGCTATCGAGCTTGCCGAAAACGCGGCCGGCAAGAGCCTTTCGTACAGCCTCTCGGACGATGCACGTGCGGGCGACCACATTTGGTGGATCAGCGACGTTCGCCGCTTTCAGCAAGACTATCCTGACTGGCAGCACGAATATGACCTCAAAACGATCATCCGTGAGATCGTCGAAGCAACGGCTGAAAAGCATGTCAGGGAAATGAGATACGAACGCGTGGCCGCTTAACGGACCTGATCGGTTATTACAATGGTTGATCTTGGAAAGAAAAATGTACTTGGTGTTGGCGTAGATGCCGTCGACTACGACTCGGCGGTTGAGCGGGTAATATCCGCAGCCGCCGAACGAAAACCGCTTGCGGTGAGCGCCCTGGCTGTCCACGGTGTAATGACCGGGGCACTTGACGCAGTTCATCGTCACCGTTTGAATCAACTGGACCTGGTCGTCGCGGATGGCCAGCCAGTTCGATGGGCGATGAACCTTCTCTACGGCACAGCTCTTCGTGATAGGGTCTACGGTCCTGAATTAACGCTTCGCGTCTGTGAGCGGGCGGCGGCCGAGGGCCTCAGCATCTATCTTTACGGCAGTCAGGAGACGGTACTTAAGCAGTTTGCAGCGAATCTAACAAAGCGGTTTCCTGCGGTTAAGATCGCAGGCAGCCAGCCATCGCGGTTTCGCCGGGTTTCCGCCGCCGAACAGGCAGAGATCGCTGCGACGATCCGGGCGACTGGCGCGTCGATAGTGATGGTGGGTTTGGGATGTCCGCGCCAAGAGACCTGGGTTTTCGAAAATCGCGAACTCATCGGGATCCCGCTTCTTGCTGTAGGGGCCGCATTCGATTTTCACGCCGGCACCGTATCGCAGGCCCCGGCCTTTTTGCAGGACAGAGGCCTCGAGTGGTTATACCGGTTCGTTCAGGAGCCGCGGCGTCTTTGGCAGCGATACGTCTACCTCAATCCGCTTTTTCTGCTGATGGCTTTTCTGCAGGCGGCCAAGCTGCGAACGATGGCGCTTGACGACACGATACCTCCGGCGGGACAGATCAGGTTCGGATAAGTATCTATACGCTCCCGATGCGTTTGCGTACGGCCGGGAATTGTAATTATGCGCTTTATTTACGATCGCAGCGCGAAAGGCAGAAGGCTTTGCATAGGGGCCGCCCTGCTTTTTGCAATTGGCGGCGGGTTTCTCACATCTTGCTCGGTAAGAGCCACCTCGGACGACCTCTCAAAACAAGAGGCGGCCTTACGACAAGCTAGAGCAAATATTGAACAGCACCGCAAAGGCGATGTAAAAGTGCGTGTCCTGGGCAGCGACGGAAAGCCGGCTGCAGGTGCGCAGGTCCGTATTAAACAAGTGTCGCACGCGTTCCGATTTGGCTGCTATCTCAAGATCGACGATCTCGCGCCCGAGAAATTGACCGAATACGAAAGCCACTTCGGGCGACTTTTTAATTACGCGGTGGTTGGGAATTACTGGCGTGTCGTCGAAAAGGAGCAGGGATCGAAAAGTTGGAAATGGTTTGAACGCGAGATCGCTTTGAGCCGGAAACTTGGGTTGAGCATCCAGTCAGCTCCGCTGCTTTGGGGAACGAACAGAGCCGGAATTCCCGCATGGCTGCCCCAGCGTCGCGAGGACATGAAAGCGGCACTGGATGACCGTATTCGCTCTTCCATATCGATGGGACTCGGCACTGTCGACGAGTGGGAGGTAGTGAACGAGCCGCTGGCTCCTAACCGCGACGTTTTCTCGGATATCGCAGGTAGTGGATATATTGAACGCGCATTCAGACTTGCCAGAGAAGCTGCACCGTCAAAGCGCCTGATGATAAACGAATCAGGCGTCTTTGGTTCCTCGGCCGGGCGCAGCCGCAACCGGCAGCGGTATTACGATCTGGTCGAGAGGCTCATCAAAGACGACGTTCCCCTGGACATTATCGGCATTCAGGCCCACGCGATCGGGGACTGGTACAGGCCGGCTGATATAGCCGAACAACTTCGCCGCTTTGCCCGGTTGGGCAAACCTCTGCAGATCACAGAGTTTAGTGTACAGACCCATGAATTTGATGATGACAGCGTGCCGCTGCCGATCACGGGAGGCTACAAGACGGGCACATGGACAGACGCCAAACAGGCGGAGATCTACCGTGAGTTTTACACCATCGCATTTGGCGCACGGGAGGTCGAGGCGATCACGACCTGGGGACTGGACGACGACCGGGCGTGGCTCCCGGGAATCGGCCTGATCGGAAAGTACGGAGAGGAAAAGCCGGCCTACAAAGTGCTCGATAGCCTGGTCAACTCAGAGTGGCGTACCGAGTTCACAGGTACAACGGACGAAAGAGGCGAATTGAATTTCCGAGGTTTTTACGGCGGCTACGTGATCGAAGTGATCTCCGATCCAAAAAGGCCGCTGACGAAAGCCTTGCTGGATGAGAGCGGATCAAACGAATGGATCGTTCGTGCGGGTATTTAGAAAATGTATAAGGCAAGTATTTCAGTTGGCGGCACAGAAGTTATCCGGTCGATCGCCGCGGAATGGACCGAACTCTGTGCCGAGGGGCCGGGCAGTTCTCCGTTTTCCACGCCCGAATGGTTCATCTCATTTACTGAAAACTTCAAAACCGACATACTCCTGGTGACCGTTCGGCACAACTCTAAGCTTCGCGCGGTCCTCCCGTTGGTTTGCCGGCGGACGAAGGTCCACGGACTGCCATTAACTGTTCTGCAGTCACTCCATAACCTCAATACGCCCCGCTTCGACCTTATACATGGTGCCGACGATGACGAGCGTGGGCCCGTCGTCGAGGCCATCTGGCATGAGCTGAGAGGCCTTGCGGCGTGGAATGCGATCGAATTTCGACTCGTCGATGAACAGAGTTGGCTCGATGACCTGTCTCAGAGGGCCGCGGCGGACGGCTATCAGACAGGCGTGTGGAGCATGGATGCCGCTCCCTACATCACACTTCCGGACCAGGGTGACAGCCCGTCGGAGATAAAGAAATTTTTCAAGGGGCCTAGGAAACACTTTGCTGGCGAACTCGATCGGCGTCAAAGGAGGTTGGCCGAGGTCGGCAGCGTCGAATTCACGGTCAATAGAGACTATTCCGCCGGCCTGATCGATCGTTATCTCGATCTCGAGCTTCACGGGTGGAAAGGCGATGCGGGCACCGCCGCATCGCAAGACGCTAGTGCCGCGGGCCTGCATCACGATTTCGCACGGGCCGCCGCTGAACGAGGCTGCCTTCTTGTTTACGAATTAAAACTGGACGGCACGACCATAGCCATGAGCCTGAACATAAGGGAGCGTTCGACTGTTTACCATTGGAGGACGTCATATGACGATGCTTACTCAAAGTTTTCGCCGGGAAATCTCCTCTTTCGAAAGTTGTTCCGCGACTGCGTCGAGACGGGGTTAAGCGAGATCGACTTCCTGAGCCCTGCGACGCCATACAAACTTACATGGTCGACCGGGGTACGGCCTCACGCGGCGTTCTATATTTTCCGTCCTGGATTTGCGGGAGGCCTGGCGTGGGTATGGAAGTTCGTTGTTATTAAGCGTTTACGTATGTTCAAGGGACGACACGCCGCCCT
>JBBQGO010000288.1:0-4074 GCA_038323125.1 Pyrinomonadales bacterium | reverse complement strand
CAGAGCCGCATCGGATGGCTGAGAAATGACTGAAATGGTGATCGTCAGAACGATAAGAAACGCAAAACTAAAATATTTCATATTGATAATAATGGTGTAGAACGGAGCGGGTGAAACCTTAGCTTAACGATTGTTAGACGGTAGGGCAATCAAAACCGTTGCAATTGCCGGCGGGCGGCACCGTGGATTTTTCGGCAAACGAACATTCTCTGCTATCATTCGTAAATGTAGGGGTACCACCTCGCGGCAGTTATGAATCCTTGTCAAAATTGCGGAAAGCTTAATTCCGGAGAAACAAACTTTTGCCGTTTTTGCGGTACGAAGTTCAACATTCGGCAGCCGGTGATCGATAATCAATATGATTATTCACCGCCGCGGCCGTATTCATGGAAAACCGACGAATTTCAGACGCAGAATGAGCCGCGTAGGACCGTTCCCATCGATCGGGCACAGCCTCAAAATGCTCCACTGAGCAATGTTCCACGCTATTATGAACCCGCTCCGCTCGTCTATCAGCAGGGCAATCAAATAGGCATGCCGTTCCGCTGCCCTCACTGCATGAGCCAGTATCTGCCGCGTATCGAGAGGCGCATATCGACGGGGGGCTGGATCACCTTTGCAGTGCTCATGGTCGTTTTCTTTCCTCTGTTCTGGATCGGGCTGCTGATCAAAGAAGACGTTCCGGTCTGCCAGTCGTGCAATACAAAATTAACCTAACGTCATCGATAGTAATAGCCGCGAGGGTGTTCGATCTTGATCTCGGGGTTCGTGCTTGTGACGACAACCTTGTGGTACCCCTTTTTCATATGGGTTGAGAGATAGGTGAGTGCAAATTGCCTGCTGAGGGTCATGCTCAATTCCCGAAAGAATGGCATATAGCTGATGGGAGCGAACGAACCCTGAAAGAAAGCCCGCCCACCGGTCGCGTCCGACAGCCTTTCCATAGCGGACTGTGACGCGAGTACCAGCACCGATTGTCCATTCTCAGTCGCCGCGGTCGGCGAATAGAACGAATACACCGCAACGCCTCGTCGCTGGGCGCTTAGGGTGGCCCGTTCGAGGTCGGGGCTTTGCGAGATCGACGCCAGGTTGCGGCCCTGCGACGCGTCAAACCCGTCCGAGAACAGAAGTATGGCCCGCCGGCCGGCCGGCAGACCGTCAAACCTCTTTAGCACCTGAGTTACCCCGTCGTAAGGGCTGCGCGGGCCGAACGCCGAACTTCCGGACACGATGCGGAGCGAATCAGCCGCCCGTTCGAGGTCATCGGTAAAACGCTGGGGGACCTGAATCGACCCTGCGCGGTTATATGCGACCATCACACGCGTGCCCCTTGGGAGCTCGCGAATAAACTTTTTGATATCGTCGATCTGAAGATTGAAATTGCCGGCGAGGTCTTCCTGGATGATGAAGGCGATCGAGAGTGGGGAACTGCTGACGCTGCGGATCGACAGTATTTGCTGTTCCTCTTTATTTTCGGTGACTATCAATCGGTCGGCCTGGACAAATTCTTCGGCCTGGTTCTCTTTGAGTTCTTTTTTTGTGAAGATCGATATGGGGATCGTCACGGTCCGCACCGCCTGTTTCGGGTCCGGCTGCTGCCCAACCGCCGTTGAGATCAACACCATTGCGACCAGTGTCATGAGTGCAGTTTGCAGGGGCAGCGATCGTCTCATAATAGGTCTCCGGCTTTTTGAATAATATTATACTTTCGATCAATACTAAACTTTTGATGCGCAAAGTCACTGCACCGTTTAAGAATTTGTGCGCTAGACTTTAAGCTTGCCCGGAGCTATGAAGGATATAACGCCCAGCGATCTCGCACGAGGTAGACGATTCAAGGCTGGTGCCGTGGCGGCGCCGGTTGCCCTTACGCTGATCCCCGCAACTATCACGTTCTTGCTGTTAATGGTCGCAGCGAGCGGCCCGCCCGCGGCGGCCCTCATACTCTTTGGCGGCATCCTCGCAACCGTGCTCGGGTTTGCCACCGGTATCGTGATCGCAGCAATGAATATGCATAAGTATTCCGTCTGGACGCGTGAAATGCGAGATCGGATCGCGGCCAGCGGCATAAAAGCGGAGCAGCTCGATTGGTTCAAAAAAGAATTGCGGCCCGCCGAAAAGCGTGCTTTGAAGGCGGTTTCAGCCAGTGACCTGCTGCTCGCCGACGCCTATCGCGAAACTCTGGCGTCCCGGCTTACGGCCACCCGGATAATCAAATCTTCCAATCGCGAGTTGATGCTCGCGAAGCGAAGACAGAACTCATTAAAGCAGCTTAAGAGTGCCCGGGCCGGTGAATTCCAGGCCCAGATCGTCAATGACATAGAAAAGATCGCAGGGATCAATGAGGAGGCCAAACTAATGCAGTCCGAGGCGGAATCGAGGCTGCAGATGATCGAGGCCGCCGCGAGCCGCCACGGCCATCTCGCCGATTCTGAACTGGCACTCAAAAAGCTTTCATCGCGTACCGCCGAACTGCCGCTCGCACTCGAAGCAGCAAAGGTCGCCGATGAGATCCGTCTGGAACTCGAGAAGGAAGACCTCGAATAGTCACCCAAATCCAAACAAATAGACGCAATCCATGCGAATTGCGTCCATATCTTTGATGGCGAATGAGAACCACGAAGCCGTTCGAACGTATGAATTGAACCTGTAGTTTACAGGTGGGTGGCTTTCTGTCCCGTTGGAACATCAGAGCCGATCTCTATGGCGAATCTCACGTAAAGAATCGCACCGATTATCGGCATTAGCCTCCCGGCATTCATATGTTGGCTCAATTGTATTTGCGTCCGGTGACGAGCAACGCAGTCACTATCCTTCGCCAATTCGGATACTATCACATACGCTCGATATGCCAAATAGAAAACGTGGGGGTGACGTGTAAAGAACCGTCAGTTCCACGAGGAAAGGGACACACTGTCCTTTCCCATCGGGCTAAAGTACTGCAGCTTATTGTTCGGTTATAATTTCCTGCGGGTCCGCATCGCGGTGTTTTAAGATCCGATCGAGCATCTCTGAACATTTCGAACTCCGCGAGCCGAGCTGAGCGTCGTTTTGGGCCTGAGAGTTTTTCAGTTGGTAAAATTCGTCGGCAATATGCAGGGCAGCGAGAATTGCAACCTTTAATGAGTCGACCGTCAGCGTGCCTGACGAGATCTCGCGCATTTTAGAATCGACATATTCGGCGAGTTCCTGAATGTATTCGTTGTCGCCATCCGAACGGATGCTGTAGGTTTGGTTATATATCTCTACCCTGATCGTTTGTTCCGACATATTACCGTTAATAATCTCGCTGAAACGCGATTACCGTCCCACAGCCTCCGCGACATCTGTATCAATAAGCGTAATGGCGTCGAGCATTGCCTCGACCTTTAACTGGATCGAATCTCGTTCTGAGAGCAATACCGAGAGCTTTTCTTCGAGGGCGTTCTTTTCAGAGATAGCATTTGCGGCATCGAGCTTTAGGGCGTCTGCTTCACGCTCGAGCCGTTCCTTCTCGTCGCGCATCTTCTTGGCATATTCAATAGTCAGGTAAATCTTGTCCTCAAGGTGCGAGAACTTCTCCATTCCCGTTAAGGCGTTCATTTAGGGGTCTCCAATCGGTACGGTAGGTCTGTCTTTCGATTATCCGGGCATTCGCGCAAAACTTCAAGTAAAAGATGAAGGTTTTTTTTAAGAGCGGCGTTCAATGCCTAATTTATTCTCGACGTTGGTCACGATCGTCTCGTGCAGGCTCTCGACCTCGTCTTCCACCAGTGTTCGGTCATCGCTGCGATATTCCAAACGAACTGTCAAAGAACGTTCATCCTCACTGAGACCTTTTCCCTCGTAAACATCTACAAATATTACATTTCGGCATAGCTCGGTATTCTGCTCGACGATAGCCGTATGAATGTCTTGATACTGTCCGCTGCGTTTTATTACGAAAGAGACGTCGCGGAGAATTCCCGGATATTTTGCCAGAGGTTGATAGATGATCTGCTTAGCCGGTTCAGCCAACGCGGTCTGGAGATCAAGCTCGGCAACGTATACCGGCTGGCGAAACTTATAGTGAGCAGCGATCTCGTCACTTAACCG
>JBBQGO010000287.1:0-4090 GCA_038323125.1 Pyrinomonadales bacterium | reverse complement strand
TCTGCTTTAGCTCCGAGGCACGAGTGCGATATGATGCGTCGTTTAAGATCGCTCTCAGGTCGTTCGCCGCCGTCGCTGCGGTGTACGAGTCGCGGGAAACTATCTTGGCAACACCCGCACGCCGCATACGCGCGGCGTTGTCAGGCTGATCGTGGCTGAACGGAACGATCAGATGCGGAACTCCGGCTCGCAGCACCTGTGCGGTCGTTCCGATTCCAGCTTGATGAACGACGCACACCGCCTTGGGAAATACAAGAGAATAGGGTGCAAATTCGAAGCCGATCACACTGTCGTCGAGTCCCTGCGGAACTGCATTGTCACGACCATAGATTAGTACGGCGCGGCGGCCGAGCAACTTTGCCGCCTTGGCGCTCTCATCAAAGAAATCACGTGCGTCCATCGATGCGGCCGAGCCGAGAGTGAAAACAATGGGCGGTTCGCCTGCGTCGAGAAATGCCGCAAACTGGGCGGGCAGCTTCTGCGTGTCGCTTTCGTCGTAAAAGCAAAACCCTGTCTGCAGGGTCGGC
The DNA here is from genome assembly GCA_038323125.1 of Pyrinomonadales bacterium. Classification (GTDB taxonomy): domain Bacteria; phylum Acidobacteriota; class Blastocatellia; order Pyrinomonadales; family Pyrinomonadaceae; genus OLB17. The sequence goes on along the minus strand of JBBQGO010000287.1, from coordinate 3,563 downwards.
GAAAACCAATCTGCCTGGGGTTTTCCGATCGCACGCGAGATTAGAGCAAGATGCAGCAGCTTTGAGTATTTATCCGTAAATATTGGATCGACATCCTCGCTGAGTCCGAGTTCGCGTCGAAATCGGCGAAAGGGCGGATACCAGTCGCGGATCGTCCACCGCATAAACCGAAACAACGTGCTATGAAATGTCGCGGGCAGCGGCCTCAGATATTCGAGCAATTCGGCGGTCGGATATACGCCAGGATCGTACGACGAGAACATCGACAGCGGTGCGAGGCTGGTTGATATCCATTTGATCCCGGTCTTTTCAGCTAGCGAGGCGGCAGGGTAGACGATCTCGCCGCTGAGCATCAGATCGGCTCCGGAACAGGCCGCCGCCATATCGTCATACATTTCGCGCAGATGCGGGAAGACAAGTTCCCGTATAACGACTTCGGGCCCGTTTCGGCCATCCATTACTCGCCGCGTCAACTCGCGGTCCTCCGGATCGAGATTAGGGCGCAGCGGATGAAAGTCAAAACCGAGGGCCGCTATCTTTTCTTCGTATCCTTGCCAAGTGTTGATGGTTACCTGATGGCCGCGGATTCGGAGTTCGATACCGAGCGCGATCATCGGGTGCAGGTCGCCCAGCGAACCCATTGTCGAAAGCACTATCTTTGCCATAAGAGCTAGGAGTCGTCTCGTTCCGCTTCACGCTCGGCATTGAGAAGCTCGACGCTGGCTTTTGACTGAGACCTGACCGAGAGAAAGAAGCTGACGGCCCCGAGCACCGCGGCGACAAAGACGCCATCGGTATTGTCGATCAACAGAAAATACCCGGCGATGCACGCCATCAATATCGATAAGATCTGGAAAACTCTTGTTGCCATGTAATTTTAGGCCGATCGTCGATTAGCCGGCCTTGCGTGCTACTTCCTCAAAGCTCTCACCGCGAAAGAATGCCCGGATCGCTCTAAAAAGTCGTCTGACGGCGCGATAAACCTTTGGAAAGAACCAGATAAAAAGGATGAAAAAGATCACCAGGACGCCCGCAATTATGATCGGGGCAAAGACCGCGAGTATTGTCCCCGCAAAAGCAACAACGTCCTCTACGAGCGACAATGCCCAGTTTGATACCGGTTCGGGCGAAAGGTTAGCTCCGACGCGTAAGGCCGCTTTGGTCCCGTGCGACGAAAATGCAAAGCCCCCACCGAGCAGCGCCGCGGGAATGTAGACGCTCGGATCAAGGTCATTTGTTGCGGCATAAGCCACGACGGCACCTGCGGGCACGCGTATAAAGGTGTGGGCCACGTCCCATACGCTGTCCACGTATGGGATCTTGTCGGCAAAGAATTCTACGAGATACAGGCCGCCCGCGACACCGATGATCCACCAATTGTCCAGAACGTCCAGCCCGCCGGGCAGTTTGGCGGCACCAAACTTTTGCAGCAGCCCGAGCACTGAAACCGTAGCGTAAAGATTAATGCCGGACGTCCAGGCCGTACCGAGCGCAAGGCTCAATGTTGAGAACCATTCCATCGATCAACTCCCAGGCAGTATGCTACCCGTCGTCCTCGCCGGCCGCGGCATCGTCCTTCTTAAACCCGAACTTTTCGAGGCGGTATTGCAATGTCCGAAATGTGAGGCCGAGAAGTTTGGCTGACTTAGTAATGTTGTTATCCGTCCGGTCCATTGCCTGCATTATCAGGCTTCGTTCCACATCCTCAAAGTTTACGCCTTCCGCCGGGAGCTTGAAAAGGTCGGTGGAGGAAGCGGTCGACTGCGACTGTGTCATCTCGGGCGGCAGATCGTCGATCTTGATCGTGTCATTTTCGCAAAGGAGTATGGCCCGTTCGACAGCAGATTCGAGCTGCCTGACATTGCCCGGATAGAAATAATCTTCGAGCAGGCGTCGGGCATCCGCATTTATGGCGATCTTCCGACTGGTGCCGCGGGTGTGCTTTTTGACAAAGTAATCGATCAAAACCGGTGCGTCCGAGCTGCGCTCGCGCAGCGCCGGAAGTTCGATCGACAGCACATTGAGCCTGTAGTAAAGATCTTCGCGAAAACGCTTTTCTTCGACCATGTGCAGCAGGTCGCGGTTTGTCGCCGCGACGACCCTGACATCGACATCGATGTCGCGGATACCGCCGACGCGGCGGATCTGTTTTTCCTGTAAGGCTCTCAATATCTTGGCTTGAAGCGAGATGTCGAGCTCGCCGATCTCATCCAGGAACAATGTGCCGTTGTGTGCGATCTCAAAGAGGCCCTTTTTATCAGCGATCGCACCGGTGAATGATCCTTTCTCATGCCCGAACAGCTCCGACTCGAGCAGGTTTTCATTAATGGCGGCACAATTCACGGCCTGAAACGCCTCGCTCGAGCGAAGCGAGTTTGTATGAATTGAACGGGCGATAAGCTCCTTTCCGGTGCCGCTTTCTCCGCGGATCAATACGGTCGAATTTGACTTGGCGATCTTCAGGATCAGCTTTTTCACCTTGTCCATCTCGGGCGATACAGAAATGATCTCGGCATCAAGCGTTGTAAGTTTCTTTAGAGCACGCGATACCGTTTCGAGCAGCTTTTCACTGTCATAAGGTTTTTGTAGATACTCGAACGCACCAAGACGCAGAGCGTCCACTGCCGAGTCGATCGTGCCGTGTGCCGTGAGGAGGATAACAATTATCGACTTGTCGAAATCCGTTAGTTCCTTGAGCAGGTCGAGGCCGCTCATGCCCGTCATTTTTAGATCGGATAGGACGAGATCGAAGTGCCGGTCGGCCACAAACTTCATTGCCGCTTCGCCCGAACTCGCAGTGGTCACATCGTAACCTTCGCCTGAAAGGATCGTTTCTAATATCTCGCGTTGGTTCTTTTCGTCGTCAACAACCAATATTGATTTTCTTGCCATACAAGATAACTATAGCGCCGCAGCATTAGGTCTTGCTGTTCGTGCCGCTGTTTTCGCGTTCCTCCTTCACCTGTTCGGGGTCCTGCGCCTCTTTTTTTACACCTGCCTTCTCATCCAAAATGGCATTTATGGCACCGCCGATCAGGATAACTAAAGCGGTGAGGTAGAGCCAGAATAATAGTATTATCATCGCCCCGAGAGAACCATATGTGGCCGAGTACGAGTCGAAGTAATGCAAATATATCCGGAACGCGCCAGACAATAATAGCCAAAGGACGACAGCTATCACGGCGCCCGGGCTTATCCACTTCCACTTGAACGGTTCGTGGTTCGGTGCGAAGTTATAGAGCAGGGCAACGGCGAAAAGCAGCACTATCAGAGCCACCAGAAATTCGATAGCCTCCAGCGCAAACCCGGAATGAATGGGCAACACGGAGCCGAGCAATTGCGAGCCGTAGACTATGATTCCGAGGGTGATCAGAATGAGGATACCGAGGCCAACGGTAAGCGCAAGTGAATTTAACTTCGTGCGGAGCCATGATCGGGTCTCTTTAAGATTGTAGACCTCGTTCAACGTCACGCGCATATTGTCTATACCAGCCGACGCTGACCAAAGGGTTATGAGAATACCGATAGTCAACTTCCCTCCCGAGGCGCTGGAAGTAACCTCA
>JBBQGO010000286.1:0-4093 GCA_038323125.1 Pyrinomonadales bacterium | reverse complement strand
GAAGAAATTCAATTCCTTCGCGAAGGATCTCGTGTCTTTTGTTACCGCCCAAACATTTTCGCGAAGCCTTCGGCATCCTTCGTTAAGGATCCCAGTTCCTTCGCGATAGATCTCTGTTCCTTCGCGATAGATCTCTGTTCCTTCGCGATGGGGATGACCCGGATCGCGAAGAAAATGATCCAAAAAGCAAAGGAAAATTGCCCCTCCGCCGAAGATTTCGTACGCCTGGCCCGTGCCAAGGGCCTGACTGAATGGGCGGTCATCACCCGCCACGCCATGAGGGCAGCACTCAATCCGTTCCTGACCATCTCGGGCCTTTCGCTGGGTGGATTGCTCGGCGGATCGGTGATCGTCGAAACCGTTCTCGGTTGGCCGGGCATCGGTGCCTTGATGGTCGCAGCAGTTCGCGGGCGCGACATTCCGCTGGTAATGGGCATCGTGCTCATCGCCAGCGCAGCGGTTTGGTTTGGCAATACTGTCGCCGAATTTATGCAGTTCGTAAACGACAAGCGGCTTCGTTCCGGGGATCTTGCTTAGATATGATCAAACGCAAAGCAAGGCTGCGTCACAAGCAAGCACTGATCGCCGGCATCGTGCTCGTCTCGGCATCTTACTTGGTTGCGATCTTTGCCGATTTTCTTGCTCCGTACGATTACCGTGAACAGGCCAGGCACGAACCTTCGGCTCCGCCTTCGTCGATACGCCTTCGCGACAGTCAGGGCGAATGGCACTTTCGACCCTTTATCTATGCACAGAAACTCGTCGATCCGCGAAATATGCGGTATGAGGAAGATACGACACAAGGGTATCCGATCACGCTCTTTGCACAAGGCCATAACTATTCATTATTTGGCGTCATCGACACTCACAACCACCTGTTTGGCATCGATGCCGGGGGCATAGATGGCGCTCCCCGCATTCGACTGCTCGGCACCGACCAACTCGGCCGCGACCGTTTTTCACGGCTGCTGTATGCCATCCGCTTTTCGCTTTTGGTCAGCCCGATAGGCACGCTCCTGGCGTGTCTGATCGGAGTGTTGTTCGGCGCGGCGAGCGGCTATGCGACACGCACAGTTGATTCGGTAATGATGGGCGTCGCCGACACGATGATCTCGCTGCCCACGCTGATCCTCATTCTCGCGGCCCGCGCAGCGTTTCCCCTGGTCCTGCCGCCGTTTACGGCCGCGGCTCTCCTGATAATGATCTTTGGCCTTACCGGCTGGGCCGAAATGGCGCGGCTGACACGCGGCCTCGTCGTATCGATGCGTGAGCGTGAATTTGTGGTCGCCGCCCGTTCGACCGGCCTAACCGAGCCCCGTATCCTCTGGCGGCATATCCTCCCCAACATTGCATCGCCCCTGCTGATCCAGGCTACGTTGATGCTGCCTGTTTTCCTGCTCGCTGAGATCGCCCTTTCGTTCCTCGGCGTTGGCCTGCAGGAACCTGAGCCCAGCCTGGGCAATATGCTCTCGGTCGCAGGCGACATCACGCTTATTCGCAACTCCCCGATGATCATACTGTCGCCCGCGGTTGCGATCTTTTTGTTTGTATTTGGAATCCGGCTGCTTGGATGGCGCAGAAGCGATAGTCTAAGTTTAGCAAAGACCTAGTCCTTCTTTACTATAAAAAGAGCAGATGTGCCGGCATCGGCAGTCCCGGGAAATCCATTTACAAGCCCTTCAAAATTGTGTATGCTCGCTGGTGTGTTCGACATTTAATGTTTCGAAAGCTGCAGCATTAACCTTTGAAGGATCATCATTCTTTCGTTCCGGCATCTCCCCCGCAAATCCGTTCTTACATTTCACTGGAGGCATTATGTCCATTACTTCTAAGATCTCACGATGTCTGATATCAACGATGTTGGTACTGACGCTGTCCGCGCTCACACTCGCTGACACCATCCGCCTCAAAGACGGGAGCATTATAAAGGGCAAGATCGTTAGCTTTGCGAGCGGCAAATTTACCGTTGTTATCGGTGACGGTTCACGGCGAAAGGAAATGTTATTTGCCGCGTCCGAGATCCAGTCTATACAGTTCGACGCACCTGGGGGCCCGCCGCAGCTCACCACTTCGGCAAACCGAAACGCGACCTACAAAGGGCCGGCGGCGGCAGCAAGAAAGCCCGATCCGCCGCAAAGGGTGCTCACGAAGAGCGATCCCGGCGTTCCCAGTTCTGTTGCGGCAAAGACACCCGTCGAAAAGATGAAACCCATCGAGTGGAGCGTTAACGTGACGGCCGACAGCACAAACAACGGGTGGACAAACTCCGGCTGGGTGGTCAAGAAAGGCCAGCGCATACGCGTTATCGGCGAAGGCAGTGTTTCTCTCGGCCGCGGCCAAACGTCGACGCCCTCGGGCATTGCGACATTGAACGACGACCAGAAACTACTTAAAAACGTAGCAACGGGTGCCCTCGTTGCAGTCATCGGCGACGACAATAACGACTTTATCTACGTCGGGGCCGAACGTGAATTTACAGCGACTCGCGACGGAGCACTCTTTCTCGGTATAAACGAAGGCAATCTGGCAGATAATTCGGGCTCATTTAAGGTTAGGGTTGAGATAAGGGCCGAAGACGTGAATTGAGTCCGATCTCTAACCGCGGGATCAGATGATAAGGCGGCCCTCGGCCGCTTTCTTTATTGAGCTTCCTGTCGCTACTTTAGGTTATGTCGCGCACCATTCCGATTTTGTTGACGATCATTGTTCTGGCTTATCTTGGCATCTGCGCCGCTCTGTTCATCTTTCAACGATCGCTTATTTATTTTCCACAACCCCGTACGTGGGGGTCCGGTGCGACAATTCTGACTTTACCCATCACGGACGAATCTATTCTGGTTTCGACGCTGCCGCGCGAGGGACCTAAAGCGTTGATATACTTCGGCGGAAACGCTGAAGATGTGTCACTAAATAGGCCCGGACTTACCGAGGCATTTCCGGAACATGCTATATACCTGATGCACTATCGCGGCTATGGCGGAAGTACCGGCAAGCCTTCGGAAGAAGCTATCCTCGCTGATGCCCTTGTCCTTTTGGATGAGGCCCGTACCAGGCACGATAGTATTACGATCATCGGCTGCAGCCTCGGTAGCGGAGTGGCCGTTTACGTCGCCAGCCTCAGGCCGGCCGATCGCCTGGTGCTCGTGACGCCCTACGACAGCCTCGCCGACATCGCTGCGGCCCATTTCCCGTTTTTCCCGGTAAGGTTACTGCTTAAGGACAAGTACGAGTCTTGGCGGCATGCTCGGGCAGTATCGGCACCGACCCTGATCATCACCGCCGAGCACGATACGCTGATCCCGCGTGCCAGTTCCGAGAAACTTCTTTCCCGATTTGAAAGCGGGGTCGCTGAATTGGCGGTTATTAGAGGCTCCGACCACAACTCGGTTTCGATGAGCCCTGAATACCTAAGGCTGCTTGCCGATAGCGATCGATGATCGGAACGGGCCCGATATGATGGATGCAAAGATGGCCGCGGAACTCGTGAACGCACAGGGAAAGCCTTGATTCATTCCAACTTACGGGGCACAATCGGTATCTAACGCTACAGGCACCTTTAGCAGGAACTCAATATGCATTTCATTCGCACTGCGCTTTCGGCTCTTATAATCTGTTCGTGTGCTTTTGGCCTGACACTTACCGCGGCCGCCGACGTTCCTGCGCAGTCGCGGCCGCAAAAGGCCGATCCTGTTCCGGGTAATCAGAAACGAAATACACGACCCGATCCAAAGCAGGAAGAGGAGCAAAAGCTGGCCGAGGAAGAAAAGAATGCGGTCATCGAAGAAATCGTTGAACGCGTCGAACTCAATATCGTAAACGTCGATACGGTCGTCTATCACAAAAAGTCCGGCCAGATCATCAGCGGCCTCAAACGCGATAATTTCACGATCTACGAGAACGGCGTCAAAAAGGATATCTCAAATTTTTCCGCTCCCGAATCCCCGATAACGGTTTCGCTGGTCGTTGAATATAGCCGCTGGAGCGAGCTGTTCGGTTCAGCCGGCGGCGGCCGGTTCGAGCCCGGAACGCACGAGGTGATCAGGCCCGTTTCTCTTTTCCTTTCGCGGTTTATCAAACCACCGGATGACTATGC
>JBBQGO010000285.1:0-4094 GCA_038323125.1 Pyrinomonadales bacterium | reverse complement strand
CACGACAAAAAGTATCAGCCCCATCTCGACCAAAGCACTTAAATACAGGTCGCCGGTCGCCTCGGTAAATTCGTTCGCGATCACCGATGCGATCGTGTAGCCGGGTTCGAACAGTGACGCGCTAATGTGCGGGCGGTTACCGATGATCATTGTGACCGCCATCGTCTCGCCAACAGCCCGGCCGAGGCCGAGGATAACGGCTCCCGCAATACCTGACGATGCGTTCGCCAAAACGATCTTTGTCGTTTCCCACTTGGTGGCCCCCAGTGCCAGAGCAGCTTCACGCTGGGTGACCGGAACGGCCTCCAATATATCCCTAACGACGGCCGTAATAATCGGCGTGATCATGATCGCCATGATCAATCCGCCCGTGAACATTCCGATTCCGGTCGGTGTTCCCTTAAAGAATGGCAGCCATCCAAGCGTCGCCTGCAACGGCGGCTGAACGTATACACGCAAAAATGGAGCAAGTACAAAGATCGCCCAGAGGCCGTAGACAACCGAAGGGATCGCCGCGAGCAATTCGACCAGAAATCCGATCGGGCGGGCAAGAGACCTCGGCGCCTGCTCAACGAGGAATACTGCAACGCCGATTGAGAGTGGCGTTGCGATCAAAACAGCAATGACAGAGGAAACTACGGTCCCGTAGATGAACGGCAGCGCCCCGAACTCACCTTTAACCGGATCCCAAACCTGACCGTACAGGAACGAGAAGCCAAACTCTCTGATCGACAACCACGAACCCTGGCCGATCACGACGAGCATCGTGACCACGATGATGAGGATCAGCGCCGCACAGGCCGTCAGCAGAATGCGGTACACCTTGTCCGACGAAGAGAATCTTCGTTTCTGCACCTCCGGCAGATCTTCATTTTGGTCGAGTGAATCCGGCATTATTACGGCTCTGCCCTTAGTGATTTACCGTTGAATGAGACGGCGGCGATCTTAGCCGAGGCTCGTCTCACCATTCCCTCTGGAAGCGGCGAGTAGTAAAGGGCCTGAGCAAATCTTTGCCCGTCATTGATACCCCAAGTCAAAAAATCTACCAGGGTTTTGCCCACGACCTCGTCCATCTGATCCCGATAGATCAAAACATAGACATAGCTTGAGATCGGGTATGCATTCTGGCCACTCGCGTCTGTGATGGTTGCCCTAAGGTCATCTGGTGTCTGATCTAGTGTCTCCGCCGCCGCGGTGGTTACGGTTTCGAAATTTGGCAGAACAAAGTTCCCCGCCTTGTTCCTGATCTGTGCAACCGGCATTTTATTCTTGACGGCATATGCAAGCTCGATGTAGCCGATCGTGTTAGGCGTTTGCTTTACCTGGCCCGTCACGCCCTCGTTGCCCTTTCCACCGAGGCCAACGGGAAAACTCGGCGATGTGCCTTCCCCAACCTTTTCTTTCCACTCCGGGCTAACCTTGGCAAGATAATTTGTAAAGACCGCTGACGTTCCACTGCCATCAGAGCGGTGCACGACCGTTAGAGGCACCCGGGGTAACGGCACTCCCGGGTTGTCGGCCGCTATACGTTCATCGTCCCACTTTGTGATCTTGCCCAGAAAGATGTCGGCGATCGTCGCCGGTGAGAACTTTAATGTTTGCTCGACTCCTTCCAAGTTATAGGTCAGTACGACCGCGCCGAGAACTACGGGCACATGCAGGATTGGCCCCGGCGCTGACGCAAGGTCTTCGTCCTTCATCGCAACATCGGTGGCACCGAATTGGATCGTCCGTTCCTTGACCTGCTTTATCCCGCCGCCAGAACCGATCGATTGATAATCTATCCTGATGTTCGAATTGAGGTTGCCGTACTCGCTAACCCATTTCTGCATTAGTGGATTAATGAATGTCGAACCTGCCCCCTGTATTTTGATCGCATCGCCTTTGCCGCGTCTGCCGCTAAAACAGGACGAGGCCAACATCGTCGCAACGATCAGGAGGCAAACTAGAAAAATACGTATTGCGGACATAAGATAAACCGGCAAATCGAGCGATAGGCTACCCGCCTTTGCACACATCCAATTGCTTTCAACAGAACGATATCGAAGAGATTACGTTGACTTTGATCTAAACGCAAAAACTTGGCCAATCTCGTCTGTCGCGGGATCTGCTCGAACCGTTGTTCGCTACTTTCTTGCAAGCCGAAAGTATAGCCTAAGACGATCCCCGCTATGGTTACAGAATACTTAACTTTTCAAACGGGCCCCGTCTCAGAGTTTGGTTATGTAACATTCTGTTAACATTATGGAAATATTCCTCGCTTTTAGCGGCTATGCCGCGGTGCTGTGCGGAAAGACTTTACCTCCCCATTTACGTAACATCGGTTCAGCGGCCCGGCCGCCTCGTTCTCATCTAAATTAAAGAAATGCGGAGCCGCAGCAAGGAGGAACGATTGCGGCGAACTTCACCCGTCAGCCTTGCCATCCAAACACTGCCGCAATTGAAGTATACGGCGGCAAGCATTAAAGTCTTAAAAACAGACCTTTTGAACTTGGGGGATTTATGAATAAACGCCTTTTTACAAGACGGATCGCGTCGGCGGCAATGGTCGCGACGATGTGGATATTGCCAATCGCAGCAATCGCGCAGACGCAGATTGTCGTACCTAAGAACAAATATAAGGTGCAGGACGATGTGCGTGAGGGAAACAAGGCCGCTGCAGAGATCGAGAAAGTATTTCCGATCCTAAACGATGCTGACGCGACGAATTATGTCGAAAATGTCGGCAGGAGATTGGTCAGGGCGATACCTCAACAGTTTAACCAGCCAGCTTTTAATTATCGCTTCAAGGTAGTTAACGCCAGCGACATCAACGCGTTCGCTTTACCCGGCGGCCCGATGTACGTTAATCGCGGCATGATCGAGAAGGCACGCAATGAGGGGGAAATGGCCGGTGTTATGGCCCACGAGATCGGCCACGTGGCCCTCCGCCACGCGACCGCGCAAGCAACCGAGCAAGGTGGAATTGGCAAACAGCTCGGAATCCTGGGCATGATTTTAGGTGGAGCTATATTGGGCGGCGAGGCCGGAGCGCAGCTGGGTATGCTCGGCGCCACAGCATGGATGACAAAGTTTAGCCGTAAATACGAATCGCAATCCGACATTCTCGGCGCACGGATCATGGCCGACGCGGGCTACGATCCTCGTGATCTGGCCAACATGTTCAGAACGATCGAGGGCGAAAGCAAAGGCAACGGTGCTCCTGAATGGTTGAGTAGCCATCCCGACCCGGGTAATCGTTACGAGGCTATAAACCGCGAGGCGCAATACCTACGCGTTTCGCAAAACCCGATCAAGATAACACGTGATTTCGAACGTGTTCAGGCACGGCTTCGCTCGATGCCGCCGGCTAGGACGATGGCCCAGATCGAAAAGGATGCCAAGAACGGCGGAGGCGTAGAAGGCCCGACAAACAACGGGCGTTACACTGACCGTGTCTCACAGCCCTCGTCCCGGAAACGCAGCTATACGGGGCTTGGCTGGATTAGGGTCAATGTGCCGCAAAATTGGCGTGAATTTGGATCGCAGGATAACGTTCAGTTTGCTCCGGAGGGCGCTTATGGTAGTCAAGGATTGACCCACGGGACAATGCTGGGCATTTATCCAGATCAGAGTGGCAATCTTGAGCGGGCATCGGAGAATTATCTCAATGTGATCCTGCAGAATAACCCATACCTGACCCAGCGTTCACGAATAGCAAGAACCACCGTCGGCGGACGTCAAGCCTACACAACGTTATTGTCGGGCACATCGCCTATAACGCGACAATCGGAACTTGTAACGGTGTTCGTAGTGCAACTCAGAGACGGGAATACCATTTATATTGCGAACGTGGTGCCTGAGCGTGAGTTCTACGCTTACAATAATACGTTTAGGAATCTATTGGATTCGATCAGGTTCAGTAATTAGAGAACGCGCGAAAAGCAGGTCAGACAGGTAAACACGATAGAGTTTCTATTCATACTGTCTGGCCTGTTTGCGGTTCAGTTTCAACACGCACGGTTGCGAGCAAGAGGATAGCGATAATAGAGATGCTTGCACTCGCAAGAAATGCAGTCGACGCTCCGTAGTTAGTCCAGATCAAGCCGAACAGT
>JBBQGO010000284.1:0-4098 GCA_038323125.1 Pyrinomonadales bacterium | reverse complement strand
AAAAGACGATGGTCCCTGATCGCTCGAAAAACGATCACGGGAAGCAGGATCACTATCGGCGTCAGCAGCACAAAAAGCGAGTGCTCCATCCAGTCTGCGGTAAGTCTTTCACCTCTATAGGAGCGGGTGACCAGCGGTATCCCCAATGCTATTGCGTAGTAAACGGCGAGCGGAAGAGATGACCGCCGCAGCAGGGCCTTGAGTGAACTCGACCTGTCCGCTTTACGCGAAGCGAGGGTTTGGCCCGCAAGAAACAATAGCATCAAACAACCAAAGTAGATCACGATACCCTCAAAGCGATGGAGTTGATCCGGGTTTAGCCAGATCAACTCCGGATCTATCATTCGCAATTGCATCGCCGCTGCGATACGAACTGTGTTCGCCACGATGGTTGCAAAATACGCCGCGATGGCCGCTAAAGCGATATAGCTCCAACCCATTCGTTGAGATCTTGCTCTAATGAGTTTTCCCAGCGTGAGCAGAAGAAATGCTGCAATCAGAAAATTGATGCCCGAACACGGAGCGGCGATCAGGAACGATCTCTCGGCGTTTATATACCCCGCGTATGACTCGAAGACGAACCTTTCGCGGGTGATCAACTCAACAAGCGCCGTCGTCGGCCCGAGTATCCAACGAAGGTCATTTACGTTCGCCGCCGAGTAATATTGCTTCATCGCGACGACGCCGAGCAATATAACGATCAACTGGCTGATGTGGACAAAGGGGATCGCTCGCAGCCTCATTTCACACCCCTTGCGGTCCGCTGAAGGCGGCCGGATTCAACCGACGGTAAAGCATCACCATCACGGCAATCAAGATCGATGCGATGAACAGCCAGAGGAGCTCCGGCTCGCTTCCTACGGCCATATCACTCACTCCCACCGGCAACGGCAGCGGTTGGTTTACCTCCTCGGCCGATCCTGAGTTATTTCTTATCACCTCACGAACGGCGATGAAAGAGGTGTACCGCGTCAACAGATTGTACTCGATCCCCAGCGCTGTGATCGCCTTGATGCTTTCCGCTGAGGCGATGCCGAACGAGCCATAGTCAGACAGTTCCGAGATGCGGTTGCGTGCCCACAAATAACGCAGTGCCACGTTCTCGGGCGCCGGCTGCACACTTGCAACATCCAAACTGGTCGAGTAATCTCCCCGGCCGGTTCGTCCGTTAAGCTCAAACGTGCCTGTCAGAGGCCCACGCCATTTACCAAAGAGTATAAGCGGCCGCTGTGCCAGCAGATCGGGAAAGCGAGCCGGAAACACATCATACGTCTCGAAACCATCCGCGCGAACGCTTATATCGGTCAAAACCGGAGACTGTATATACTCCCGAAATTTGGCCGCGGCCGCAGCCGCCTCGGCTTCGTTTGTGACAATAAAAGGCTCGCCCATGCCCGCCTTTGCCACGCCCTCCATGAGGTATCGATTGACTGACGAGCCTATTCCGAATGAAAAGACATTGCTCGTATTGAGATTTGAGCGAATATGTTCGAACACGCCTTCCTCACCGGAAACGTAGCCGTCGCTGATAAGTACTATGCTTCGTGAAATGTTTTGCTCACGGCGAAGGCCCATTGCCTGCATCAGGGCCGGCAGCAGTTCGGTACCGCCCATGCCGCGCTGCTCACTCAGGAGCTGCAAGGCCCGCTCGACATTCTCTGGATTTGCCTGCAGCGGACTCTCAGAAAGCACTGTCGAGTCGCCGGCAAATAGAACGACATTGAAATAGTCGGTGGGGCGCAAATTGCCGATCAGGTCCTGCAGCAGTTGTTTTGTGGTATCAAGAGGGAATCCCTCCATCGAACCCGAAACGTCGACAACAAAGACGAATTCCCGGGCCGGTATCTCGACGCTCTCAACGCGCTGCGGCGGTTGGGCCATATATAAGAAAAAGTTCTCACCCTCGCTCTCGTATAGGATCAGGCCCGACGTGATCTGAGCACCGGCCAGGCGAAAACGAAGGACAAAGTCCCGATTGCCCTCGAATGGGTCCGTGCCATTCAACGTTAGTTGCGCGACGGATGGCCCCTGCCACTGGGCATCGATCTGGTGTGACGTACAGTTAAGGTCCTGGATCGGGACGCCGGCAGAGATCCTTGTCGAAAGATGAAACGTACTCGTCAGGCCCTCATCGTCGTGAAGATAGGGAGCATCCACCGGCGGTTTGTTTGACGACTCGGGGGACGGGTATCGCGGCCCGACGACGGTTGGGTAGACGACCTCATAAACTCCGTCGGTGGGAACCAGCAATTCAGTATAGCGAAGCTCGATATCGATCTGATCCTGAGGCATCACATTGGCAAGCTTCATAGAGAATACGTTCGGCCTGTTTTCCTCAAGAAGAGATGCACTCTTGCCCTCCTTCTTGGCCGCTTCAAATTCGGCTTTGGCAGCCTCGCGTTCCTTGATCTTTGCGACGATGACCTGATCGCCGATCTTCATACGCATCGAGTAAACAGCGGCACGGGTCGACGCCGGGAAGATATATGTCGCGTTGATAGGGCGTCTACCCTCATTCCTATATGTCTGCACCACCCGCACATCGGCGATTACACCTGAGATCGCTATCTCTACATTTGTATTCTTGAGCGGAAGTTGATCTATCGCGGGATCACCCTGAACAAAGAAATAGGGAGAGAGAGACCTGTCGTCCTGTCTCTGGGCATAGGCGGACGACGAAAGCATCGCAATAGCGATCACTAAAAGTAATGGTCTAAACATTTTGATAGGCATAATAGTCATCTCCGGTTCGACAGTAATTGTTACAGGACGATGCTATGACGAACGGGTTGTCGAAGTAATGATCGCTGCCACAAAGCAGAACCGTAGCAACCACAGTCTCTGAACGGGACAACTACCGGATTCATCGAGACCAAGAGCGATAAAAAACGCTTGGTGCTTTAGCGCACAGACACTGAATGTAGTGGTTGTTAAATTATTGTTGCCCGAGTGAATGGGATGTGAAATGAATGCCTCCAATTTTGCATTCAGATAACGCTCCAGTGTTAACGCATCGAAGCACGAGGGCATTTGAGTGACAACAGTGACCAGTGAAATAGCCGAAATGCTATATAGCGAGAAAGCGTCCATCGCAGTACCAAGCCGCCTCTCGTCGTCTCACCGGGAGGTTGTCCGTTGAAAGCGGCCGGAACGCGATCTGGGCTGGGCACCAAGGCTTGATCCAGTCGGTTCCGGTTGGCTGACAACTACTTACACGGGGCGGGTTGGACGCGGCAACACAATGATGCCGTGTCCAACCCTGACTGAAATCCATCTCTATTGGTTTTGCTTCGTCCCATGGGCCGATTACGATAGCGCCTGCCAATCACACCAGTGCAGTATTAGTCTAGAAACCGCATGGCACACCCCAAATCTAAAAAGTGAAGCCGGCGCACGAACACCATCTTTTCGGTTGTACGTTATAATTACGGTTTAGCGATATGGAGCCTTTGGCAAATCAGATCAGGCCGCAGGGCCTCGAAGAGTTTGTTGGCCAGACCCATTTGGTCGGCGGAGGGAAACCACTGCGTCTGGCGATAGAGAATGGCCACATATTCTCATTTGTCCTGTGGGGAACGCCGGGCACGGGCAAAACGACGCTGGCGCGCATTTATGCGAACGCGATCAATGCCGAGTTTTATGAGCTGTCGGCTGTTTCGGCCGGTAAGGATGACATTCGTCGGATCGTAAAGACGCCTTCGATGGACGACAGGCCGCGCGTTCTGTTCCTTGACGAGATCCATCGGTTTAACAAGGCACAGCAGGATTTTCTATTACCCTTTGTTGAAAGCGGCGAATTGGTACTGATCGGAGCGACGACCGAGAACCCCAGCTTTGAAGTGATACCGGCATTGCTTTCGCGTTTACGCGTATTTGTTTTGGAGGAGCTTTCAGAGACCGACATGTCTGCGATCATAGACCGTACGGGTTTCAACCTCGGCCCCGAGGCAAAAGATTGGCTTATTGGAATGGCCAATGGCGATGCTCGTCAGGCGATCACGATGATCGAGAACACGTCCAATCTCTATGACGAAATAACCATCGACACGCTTAAAGAGACTTTGCAGTCCAAATTCCTGCGATATGACAAAAAGGGCG
>JBBQGO010000283.1:0-4105 GCA_038323125.1 Pyrinomonadales bacterium | reverse complement strand
CGAACATTGTAGGATGCTTCGATCTCCTTTAGCTTTTTCGCCCGATCTTCATCGGTCATTGGCTTGCCCGGTTCCGGTGTGTAAGTGACAGCGTCAAAGATCTGCTTGAAAACCGCCATTGTCGACGGGTCCGGCATTCTTCGGACGATCACGTCACGCTGGGAAACTGCATTCGACTCCTCCGACAGTGCCTTGAGGTCCGCAAGCACAATACCGTACTTTTGCTGCCTTTGGGCATTACCGCTGATCCAAGCCGCAAACCGGGCTTCCTCGGCCCGCCGGTTCTCAACTAAATTCGCGCGACGGATCCGCGTTTCGCCGCCTTGGAAAACTTTGCGGCCGTTATCAAAGCTGGCAATGTCGGACTGAAACTTGATCCGCTTCGCTTCATCGGCATCACCGATAAGCCGTAGGGCATTGCTTCTGGCATCGAGCCATTTCCAAAGGAAAGGAAAGTTTGCATCCCTGGCATATTCGATCGACTGGCTCTCGCGGTACCGGGTTGTGCCGCCCGGGTAACCCAAAACAAATACGAATTCGTTGTCCTTAAGGCCGCCTATGTTCATCGTCAGAAACTTCTTGGGCTTCATCGGAATGTTGTTTGGAGAATATTCGGCTGATGAACCGTCAGGGGCAGTATACGCCCTTAGGAATGTAAAATCGCCGGTGTGTCGGGTCCACTCAAAGTTGTCGGGGTCGCCGCCAAATACACCGATGTTTCTAGGCGGCGCGTAGACGACGCGAACGTCCTTGATCTGGGTTGTCTGATAAAGATAGTGATAATAGCCGCTGTTCAGCATCTGGATCCGGACCGTCGAACCCGCCGGAGCCTTGGCCTGTTCTGATGCCGTAAGCGTATCCGTGTTTTTCTTCAACGCGGCGGCCAATGCTTCGCCGGTCAGACCTTCCGTGCCGGCGCGAACTGTCCCTGTTACGTCTTCGACGCGGTCCGTTACGAATATAGAATAACCCTGGGCCGAGATCTCACCGGCCCGGTTGTCGGTCCTGAAACCGGTTTCGACCAGATCATTTTCAGGAGTCGACGCTTTTACGAGAGCATCGAAGGCACAGTGATGATTTGTAAGGATCAAACCTTCCGGCGAAACGAACTCAGCCGTACAGCCAATGCTCAGGCGAATGACGGCATCGGTCAGCCCTCCGCCGGCCGGATTATAAATATCAATAGGTTTGATCTTCAAACCACGCTTGGCGAGTGGCAGCCCTGCGATCTGGTTCGGAGCATACATCCCCTCGTCGGGTGCCGCGAATGTGAATGTGAATGAAGAAAGGCTCAGCGCCATGACCATGGCGAATGAGAATATGCGGTTGTAGTTCAATTTCATTTTGAAATTCCTCAAGTAGCTTTATCGATCTTAATTCCAAGGGATACGTAATAATAACAGCCCCCTCGCACAAAAAAAAGCGAGCCATTTGTTTGACTCGCTTTTCTAATATCAGGTTTACATTTAATTGCGGACGATCTTTGTAAGATCGGTCGGTTCAGGCGGCAGGAAGTGCCGCGGATTGATCGGCCGATCATTGAGCCGCAGTTCGTAATGCAGATGCGGCCCGGTCGAGCGTCCGGTTGATCCGACATAGGCTATTAGCTGTCCTCGGGTGACCGTGTCACCCGCAGAAGCTTCGAGCTTTGAAAGATGGCCGTAACGGGTTGTGAGACCGTTACCGTGGTCGATCTCGATCATGTTTCCATAGCCTCCGGTCCAGGTTGCCTTTGCAACTATTCCGTTGGCCGGGGCGACTACGAGGTCACCTCTCTCACCGTCGATGTCCATACCTGCATGAAACTCGTAGGTCCGGCCTCCAAATGGATTGCGCCTAAACCCAAATTCGTTGTTGATCTTACCGAGGTGTGACCACATTGTCGGCAGGTAAGCAGGGTTCGTGGTGGCCTGCACAACGCGGAGTTGTTCAACCAGGTCCTGACCCTCGCTATCTGAGTCGCCCTCGGGGCCGCCGCTGTTAAATGCTAACTCGTTTGAAGCCGCCGGACGTGAATAGTCAATTGCGTCCGTTTTGGCTGGAATGGCGGATAGTGTCGTCATTGCCGCCGTAGGGGCGACGCTGCGTGCTAATACTGTATTTCGGACAACTCCGCCGATGCCGATACCGAATGCTGTTATGCCAAGTAATAAAAAAATCCCGACCGAACCGAAATGCAAATAGCTTTTCGAGACTGCGATCCGCTTAATATAAATTTTTGATTTTGATGAATGCGATAAAAGAAAAGAATAAGACTTGTCGTCCTTTTGCATTATGCTTTTAAGCTCCTTTTAATGATCTCGTGACAACCTTTCGTTTGTCACAGGGAATCACGCAAGAATAGCCGCGAGCGACTAACGCGAAACCTCGGAACAAGAGTCAACTCATATAAAAACAAACTCTCGTAATATGTGTGGGAACCGCCTTGAAGTATCCAAATACGAAATTTGAAAATATTCAAATACGAAGTAAGGAAGTTTAATAAAAGCATACGCCGACGGAAAAGGCAAGCATCTGTGGCCTACCCGCGATCCGACGACGTACGGTAAAGAGGTCTTTCGCCTGGTTTATCAGGCCGGTCGGTCCTTGCTCTGCCACGCCCGGAAGACCATAAATCCAACCGAGGCGAGCAAGAAAAGAAAGGCGATAACGATAATGATCTTTAATGCCAATGCGAGAAAACCCACAAAACCGATAAGTGTCTTAAGCAGAGTGATCACCAATGCGATAACGACCAGCAACCCACCCAACAGCGACGCGCCTTTAACTAAGATCCCCATAATTAAAACTCCTTGAGATATCTACTATCCTAAATGTCCTTCCAACTGCCGCTCCTCGGATGGCCGGAATAATCGCTGACCTTGTAGTCATCTTCATTATAGCGCGATTGCGTCAAAGCAAAGCTTGCCTGCGGGACGCCTCCATCCCAAGCAGTTTCGTTCACCTTTGGTTTAAATATGTAGCCTTTCAGTACGTAGACCCCCAAACCGATCAGCATTAATGGCAATAAGCCGCGGATCACGCCTTGCACCGGAATCACGGTTTGCAGAAGGAATGCGGCACCGAGGCCGGTCAGGACGATGCCCCAAAGTTTAGGATTGCCTGAAAATCGCTTGACCAAAATGTCATCGGCGATATTCGGCGTCATACCCGAACGGATCATCTGTGCCGTTCGCCATGCATCTAGTGCGGCGAAAAACCACATCCCCATAAACCCAAGAACGAACAGGGCGGCTCCGGTGATCAGCGCCATCTGAAACAAACCGATGAAAACGCCAAAATAAACCAATGCCTTGACCGACTGCCCGTTATAAGCGGCCCCGAGCCCCGGGCAGATCGCTGAGAGCAGCGTCGCGACGATAGGTGACGTCCGCTTCTTAACAAACGGAGCATGATCCGACCGGTTGTGCTGGCGGAGCAGGTCTACGCCTTGAACTATACAGTCCTGGCAATACGGAAACCCCTTTATACGGTGATCGCAGGCCGGACACAAAGGACGTCCACAGCCATTGCAGCTTACAACTGCCGCGTTCTGGTTGTGATAGGCACAGTTCATTAACGGCCCCCCTCGTTGTCGACATCCATCGTTCCGGTGACCGTTTCCTGCCTGATCGCGGCGGGCTTACCGTTCCACGCATCGGCGCTTTGCTGATATGTTTGGCCCGCAAGTTCGAAACTCTTTTGATATACACCCATCAATGTGCCATCAGCCGAAACCGACTGACTAAAGACAAGGAAGGCAAAAAACAGCATCATTGCAAGCGGTGCAAACTGGGGCACAGCTATCGGGAACCGTAGCCCGCGTGCCCACTCACCGGCTTGGGCGATCCATGAGGGTTTTAACTCGTCCGCAGCCGCCGTGCCAATCGTTAATTGCAGTATCCTGGCGTGCAGCCCTGCGGGAACCGCCATCTCTTCCATTTTGTAGGTATAACAGGCGGCGATCGAGCGGACCACCATACCGGGCAGGTCCTCGCAGGTTGTGCAGAGGGCCGCGTGGCGTTCCCAACGGTGAAATGAAGCTGCGGGCAGAAATCCATCCAAATAATCAGTAAGATACCCTTCAAAATCATTACACGTCATCGCCGATTCGGGCATGGTCATC
>JBBQGO010000282.1:0-4121 GCA_038323125.1 Pyrinomonadales bacterium | reverse complement strand
TATACCCCTGTGTTGCTTCCTTCTCGCGATGACATCTCGTTCTCGGTCGGTCCGCGATACTTACTTATTTAATGGATTCAGCGACTGCCTCGGCTCCCAGGCGGCCTGATACGACGGCCCCTTCCATACTGCAAATATATGGCTGTTTCGTGTAGTCCCCGGCAAGGGCGAGACCTGGTATGGTTGTACGCTGGATGGGACGCAGAGCTTCGCTTCCCGGTTCTAGAAGATAAAAGTCCGAAAGGTGCATCACGACGGCCGAATTCTTGATACGGCCTTCTACATCGATCCCGTGTCGTCTGAGATCCGCGGTCACCGCGGCGACGATCTCTTCCTTTGACTTATCGATAAAGGGTTCAACCGGCGTGAGAAATGTAGAGATCCGTCCTTCAGACTCTCGAAATGTCGTATGCGATTGCTCAGCGAATGTGCCGAGAATCGAGTTTGGGCCGAAAATAATATGATCCTCAGTTAGCGCCGGCTTATCAAGCTCAAGCTGTACCGCAATTCCGGACATCTCCCGCAAAGACAGCAGCTTTTGTAATTCGGGGTCATCCGGCATGCTGTCGGAAAATGTAGAACTAATTATCTTTTTCGCGGGCCCGATCTGCGTCGCCAGTATCACTCGAGGAGAGTCGAAAGTCTCGCTATTGGCGAGCACCCCCGCTACCCGTCCATTCTCCATTCGGATCTTTTCGGCTTTGGTTTGTGTCATGATCTCCCCACCCCTGCGCGTGATAGCCGCAGCGAGGGGTGACGCCATTACATCCGTCATTCCCCCGCGGAAAACAGCGACGCGGCTCGCGTATGACCGCTTGGTCGCGGCCCATGACAAGGCAAAGAAAGGGTAAGCGCTGTAGCGTTCAGGCGACAGGAAGAACAGGCCGGATGAGAGCGAGAAAATGACCGTGTTGATCACATTCTCGCTGACGCCTTGCTGGCGAGCATACTCCGCTACCGAAAGTTGATCGAGCGATTGAGGATCACGCAGATAGCGTACCGTTCCAACAGTCATAAAACGCACGAGCTGCCATTTGTCACGCCAGGAAAGAAGCTCGCTATTTCCGATCGCTCCGCCGATGGTGCGGAAAGGCCGTAGGAGCACCGAAACCCCGAAACGTCCACTGCGGCGGCGACCCTTCGGATCAGCGTTTTTGTCACCGCCCTCGGCGACCCGTATCTCTATCTCGTCCTGGTAAATAAATACGCTATCAAGTGAGATCCCGGCTCGTTTGAGCAATTTTGGGAATTCTTTGTAAAAGCCAACGAATTTGTGAATGCCCGATTCAACATCCATTCCGTCGCTACGCCAGTTAGACGTACGCCCGCCTACCTGCCCTTCGGCCTCGAGCACGATGACATGCATGCCTCGCTCTGCCAATTCAAACGCTGCGGATAACCCGGCAAGGCCAGAACCGATAACGATCGCATCACACTTCTTCGCCATATTACCCCCTCGTTATTGTTCTCTCAGCACCCATCCCTCCGGGTCAATGACCGGGGTGGTCCCGCTCACCGCTACGTTTCCTTTTCCGCCCTTCATTTCCACGCGGTGTGTTTTACTTCCCACAACAACGTCCACGGGCATATCGAACGGCATATTGTTTGGTGTCTCCCAACGCAGATTCATCATCCCGCCGGAAACTCCTGTGACAAGTTTTGGCAATTTGGGTTGGCGGAGGTAAACCTCGAAGAACCAGCCGAGGTCCATCTTGCTTTCCTGCTCGGCGATCGTAAGGAAATCGTCGGTATTCACCAACCGGGTCTGTCTGCCGTCGGTCCAAGTTTCCATTTCTTTCGTAGGATAAGCCATACGACGCAGCGAGCGAAAGAACGCTTCGTCCCCGATAAGGTATCTCAAGGTGTGAAGCACGACCGCCCCCTTGGTGTAAATATCGCCATCAGATTTCAGGTAATCAGGTTCGGCGAGATATACCTGATATGCGAACTTCGATTCGCGCGGTGCCACCGGCTGCAGGTTTCGCGTACCAGCGGCGCGTTTTCGCATTGCCTCAAGATATGCATCCTTGCCCTTGATCTCCTCGAGATAGAGCGTATCCATATACGACTGAAAGCCCTCGTGGATCCAAAAATCACGCCAATCCGATGCGGTGACAAGGTTAGCCCACCACTCGTGACCCAGCTCGTGAAGCATCAGCCCGTCAAACCCGTCCTCGTTGTACTGAAATTTATTGCCGTAGGCGATCGCAGTCGAATGCTCCATGCCGAGGTGAGGGGTTTCGACGATGCCGAACTTCTGCGACCGAAATGGGAACGGACCGAGGTACTTTTCAAAAAAGGCATTGTACTTCTTGGTCTCGGCGATGAGCTTGGCACCTTTGTCGTAACTCTCGGGCAGGATGTAAAAGACGAGCGGAATGCTCGCCCCGGAAATACTGTTGACCGTGTCCTCGATCGTGCGATATGGTGCGGCATTGAATACGAGCGAGTAGTTGGGGATGGGATTGGTCATCCGCCAGTTGTACGTCGCCGTTCCATCGGCCTTAGTCACACCTTGGAGCTTCCCCGGGCCGACGGCAACCAGTGTATCTGGAACAGTAATACGCATGGATGCAGTCGACGCTTTGTCGGAAGGGTGGTCCTTGCACGGAAACAAGAGGTCAGCACCGTCATTCTGGAGAGCGACGGAGATCCAATCGGCTCCGCCAGGGGTCTTTTCCCACATCAGGCCGCCGATCCATGGTGGATCCGGGGCGACCCGCGGCGTTCCGGAGTAAATGATGCTGGTCTTGATCTCATCGCCTACCTGCTTGGTCATCGGAAACCATATCCAGATCTTGTCACCTTTTCGTTCGTACCGGAGATCACTTTTTCCATCCGTCAATTTGGAAACTGTATAGGGTGTGTCCAGGTCGAGCACGATCACATTGGTCGGTATAACAACGCGGGCCGTCATCACAGTGGTGCCGGCGATCGTTTTTGTTTTCGGATCAACACTTAGCGAGATGGCGTAATCCTGAACGTCGTACACGGCCTGCTCAAACATCAGTGGACCTCCTGTTTCAGTCGGCCGCACACTGAACTCGCGCTGGGTTAAAACAGGGACGGTCAACAGGAATACGAGGAGAACGGTCTTTAAAGCACTTTTCATAGTTTTTTATTATTGGTTGCAGTTGCAAATGCCAGTACATGGCCGTCCGGATCAAGGCTGTATGCCGCGGTGTGCCCCCAATCTCTATCCGCCAGCGGACTTAGTTCGAGGGAGCCGGCGCTGAGCGATCTTGAGTGATACGCCGCCGGATCGCTAACGACCAGATAAACCTCGGCCCCGGTAACACCAGACGGATCCTTAACGATCTCTTCGCCGAGCAAACGAACGGCTCCCGCCCTCGGCATCAGTCCTAAGACGACGTCCGCCGCGAGTTCGAATTCAGTCATTCCGGTAACGTTTAACGAGGGCTGCATTGCGAGTACCTCAGTATAGAAGGCGGTGCTCCGGGCCTGATCCAATACGTAAAGGATAAAATGAGCCTTCATCAGAGACCTACTCAGCGAGGTCCAGGTCGAGGGTCATCCTGTATTCATTTGCCATCGACGGATGCCCATGCGCCATTGCGACTTCGATGCCTCTCTTGTATATCTCGATAGCTTTTTCCCGATGACCGGACAAGACGTAGGCATTTGCGAGAACCCCGTACGCATTGCCTTCATCGTCGGCCCCGGCCAAATAATGTTCGAGCAACTCGATCACGCGGTCGTGCTGCCCGAGCTTTTCGTACTCCTTTGCGAGGCCGAACATTACCATTGTGTTAGAAGGGTCAGCGTCGAGCATTTGACGAAAAACTTCGATCCGATCAGACATAGAGTCAAAATAGCACCGGCACGGGTTTAATACAAAAATGGCGTCGCAGATCTTGCAACCCCCGGAATGGCTCGCAGGCCGCTATCGTATCAAAATAATCGCTGCTGCACCGGCGGGCTCAATATCGGCTCTTCGGCTGCAATTGTATGTTGGTTAATGCGTAAGCTTCCCGTCAAGTGCACAGTTCTAAACTAGAGTTTTCTGCTGTTAGCCGACGTTTGAATTCTGCCGGCGGTATGTTCCCCAACGAGCTGTGGGGACGTTCTTCGTTGTAGCTGAGCAGCCAAGCCCAGCTGAT
>JBBQGO010000281.1:0-4126 GCA_038323125.1 Pyrinomonadales bacterium | reverse complement strand
TTTACTACTACGCACACCTGCAGGGGCGTGCCGATAACGTTAAGGAAGGCCAAACGGTGAGGCAGGGCCGGACCATCGGCTTCGTAGGCGACACCGGCAACGCGGGGCCGGGCAATTATCACCTTCACTTTTCTGTAATGTCGGTTACTGACCCGAAACGATATTGGGAGGGACAATACATTGATCCTTATCCGCTATTTGCGAGATGATGTTCTTTTTTTGCACCAGTGTAGGTTTTCACAGCATCGAAACCAATCTACCGAGATCGGCTTTAACTAGATACGAGGGGAAAAATATGCATATTTTGGGTTTTCATTTTTTAAGGCCTGCTGTACCGGCGGGCCTTTTGTTCGCGGCGTCTGTATTCATCACAGGATGTGGGCCTGCGGGGACGGGCGAGGCAAACGCCCCGGCTAACACCGTTTCTATTAACGCCTCGCCGACGGCGAATTCCGACGCTTCTTCGACAGAACCTGTCACAGCAAATAGCATGGTCACACTGCCGTTACTAGATGCGGTGCTCGCAGACGAGGCATTTGTCGCCGAGGCAAAGACGGCGCTTCAGTTAACGGATCTCGAGATACAGCAGCTCCGCGAGGCGTCGCGTAACGCAGTCGCCGGATTATCGGAGGATGATGAGGACGAGGGGGTTCGTTCAACTAGAGCCGCAACGAAAGAGGCTCGTAAACAGCTCGAGAAGGTTCTCGGCAGCGAAAGGGCTAACAGGCTCGTTACCCTGATAGACAAGCAAGCCGCTTCGGGCGACCTCGCGGCAAACAAGCCAAACCAGGTACCTACAGATACTCGCGTTGTCGTCAACGCGCCCGCATTTCGGATGGACGTGTTTGAGGATGGAAAACTGATCCAAACATACAAGATCGGCATTGGATACCCTGAGTTCCCTCTTCCGGACGGCCTGCGCACCGCGAAATCGATCATCTTTAATCCTACATGGACCCCACCCGACGAGCCGTGGGTAAAAGGCGAGGTTCAGCCTGGCAAAAAAGTCGAGGCCGGCAGCAAACTCAATCCGCTCGGCCCCATAAAGATCCCGATCGGACTGCCGTCCCTTATCCACGGTGGGAAGGCACCAAATCGGATCGGCACTTTTGCCTCGCATGGATGTGTCGGAATGACGAGCCCGCAGGTGCAGGATTTTGCAAGCAGACTCGCAAATCTGTCGGGCGAACAGATGACGCTTGCCGAAATAAAGGGTTTCGGAAAGAATAAGACGGAAACAAAAGAGGTTAGGCTCGGTCAGCCGATACCCGTCGAACTGCGTTACGAGACGATCGTGGTCGAGAATGGCGAGCTGAAGATATTTCGTGACGTTTACGAACGAGGAACAAATACAGAAGCGAATCTTAGACGCGTGCTGGAGGTTTATGGTTTGTCAATAGACGGCCTTGACCCGCAGATCCGTTCCCGAATAATGGCGGGCCTGAAAGAAATGTCGCTCGACGCGTCCGGAAATCAGGCTGACGGCACTTCGAACAGCAACAGTACGTCGAATACCAATTCAGCGGGCGGCAAGGCCGGCCGCAAGGCCAATGATGATGCTGAGGCCGGCCGCGTGACAAAGAACATCAAAGGAAGAAAAGAAGTTGTGATCAAGCTGCCGCAGCTCGCCGGAAAGGGTTACCCGTCTCCTGTCGGCAAGGTAGTTTAGTTTGGGCTTGCCGTGGCTGGGCCGGACGGCAAGTCGGGAACCCAATAGCCGCGGCCACCGCTTATGACGCGCTTGAGACCGAGCTGGGTCAGCTCAGTCTCTTGCTTTCCGAGATATGTGAAATGCGGAAGGTCCGAAATAACCGTCTGAAACCACCCGTGGCTCGCCAATATGGCACGCACCCTCACATCGTTGAACTGTGCAATGTCGAGGGCCAGCATTGACAAATGTTGGGATGCCCCCGGCGGTGCGACCGAATAGATGATCGATTTTGAAAGGTCCTTGGAGAAATAGATTCCGCTCTGCTCCAGCCGGAGTATTTCGGGCACTTGTTGATACGGTAAAAGAGACTTGACGCTCCTTGCCTCGGCAGCCGAGACCCTGCCTTTGCGTACCCAATAAACCATGGCGGGGTTGACGCGGCTTGCCCAAAGCCCGACCGTCTGGTTGTAGCCGCGCCTTGCCGAATCGGCCCCGCGGGGAGTGATGGATAAACCCAGTTTGCGAGCATCTGCGATCGCAGCTTTCAAGGCAGTCATCGCCGGTGATTGAAGTTCCACCTTAAATCCGCCGATTGTCGCGGTTGTGCGGTCGAGGGTTGATTGGAACGCGGCAACATCCGTCTCGTCCCTGAAAACGACCCTCGGCGGGGGTATGGCTGGGGCGCCCGCGATAAACACCGCACCATATTCGGCAAGCAGCAACCGTCCCGCATCATCATTAGGCATCTCAAAATCGCGTGCCAGGGCCTTTAGAAATCTATTAACGGAATTAGGCGATGTCATTGGTTTGATTTTAACGGCTGAGTTGTTCGGGAGGCGATCTCGTGACGGAATCGGCGTGGCCGACGTTGTGGCTGATGGCCTCGGCCACGGGGTCGCGGTTGGAGAAACCGAAGCCCGCGGAGCCTGTGCATGCAGTAGACCCGGAAAGCACCCGACCGCGGCCACCAAAATTGTCCATCGTAAAGGGCACCTCGTCATCTTGCCACCTTAAAACCGCGTATTACGCTAACCGCTGCGTCGACATGCACCTTCATGTATTCGTCCGACTGGATAAATGGGATATGACTGCGGATCTCGTTATACAGCGGCTGAGTCCCTGTTCCGAGACGTTTACCCCGGCCGATCGCCATTTTGCGAAAATCGACGCCCTGCGATGCGCAAAATGCCTCAAGAGCCAGTATTGTTTCAAGGTTCTCAGCGACTTGCCGCAGCTTTAAGGCCGACGTTGCGCCCATGGAAACGTGGTCTTCTACATTCGCCGAACTCGGAATGGTGTCTACACTAGCCGGGTGAGCCAGGATCTTGTTCTCTGTGCACAGAGCCGCGGCCGTATATTGGACGATCATAAACCCGGAATTGATGCCCCCATGTTCGGTCAAAAACGGCGGCAGCACGTGGGCATTCGAAGCCTCGTCCGTGAGCCGCATGATCCGCCTCTCCGATATGTTACCGAGGTCTGTAAGGGCGATCGCAAGATAGTCAAACGCAAGTGCTAGGGGTTCGCCGTGAAAATTACCGCCGCTTATCACCTCGATGACTCCTGTTTCATCGTTGAGGAAGATCAATGGATTGTCTGTCACCGAGTTTAGCTCGATCGTAAGCAGCCATTCTGCATAAATAATCGCGTCGCGACAGGCCCCATGCACCTGAGGCATACATCTGAGTGTGTATGCATCCTGAACGTTAGACGGGTCAAACTTTCGTACGAAGTCACTTCCAGATAGGATCTCGCGCAAGTTTCGAGCGCATTCTATTTGCCGCGGATGCGGCCTGAGAGAATGTATCCGCTCATCGAATGCGGAGACTGTTCCGTGCAAGGCCTCAAGGCTCAAACAGCCGGTAATATCAGCGACCTTGGCGAGGCGCATTGCTCGCCAGGTTTCAAGCAGGCCAACGGCGGCCATTACGGTAGTGCCATTCGTTAAGGCAAGGCCTTCTTTGGCGGCGAGAACGACCGGCTCCAGGCCCGCACGTTTCAATGCTTCAGCTCCGCCAAGCACCTCGCCATTGATCTCGGCCTCACCCGTTCCGATCAAAACGCACGCGAAATGCGCCAGTGGGGCAAGATCGCCGCTGGCTCCCAGACTTCCCTTTTCCGGAATGACGGGATGGACACCCTTATTGAGGAGTTCGAGTATGAGCTGCAGCGTCTCTATGCGAATGCCCGAGAATCCACGGGCAAGCGTGTTGGCCCTAATAAGCATGATCGCCCGGACGGTAGGTATATCAAAGGGGTTCCCGACGCCAACGGCATGGCTGAGAACGATATTTCGCTGCAGCGTTTCGACTTCTTCACGGCTGATGATCTTATCCTTAAAAGCACCGAAGCCGGTCGTTATACCGTACGCGATCTCACCGCGATCGAGCAAAGTCTGTACGGCTGCGGCCGAGCGGTTGACCTTTGCCGACGCTCCGTCGGACAGCACGACGTCGAGGTCACCCGGTTTGCCGT
>JBBQGO010000280.1:0-4126 GCA_038323125.1 Pyrinomonadales bacterium | reverse complement strand
AGCAATAAGTTTTTAGGACAAGCATTGCCACCGTTCGTACTATTCAAAACAACAACTTTATTCAGATCAATCAAGTCAAAATAACCTTCTACATCGGCAAAGCGATTGTTTATCACCGTAACGCTACGATTATTTAATTTTACAATATAACTAAAATCAGGGTCGGCGCCTTCACGCATGATAGAAAAGGTTTGGTTTCCTAATTTAAGCGAGGTTATAACTTCTGAAGATGCAGTTTGACCTTTTACAGTCAACGAAGCAGATAACCAAATTATTGAGTAAAAACAAACGAAAAAAATCTTCTTCACTGTATTCATATCGCACCTTCCTTAATATTCACGAAACATCGAACTTATGATTGAGCGGAATGGTTTCGCAGAACATTTTGTACATTATCGCGAATCCTTCTTGAATAACACGCATATTTGGTGCTTTTCTGGAAACATTCCAGATAACAACCTTATATCTGGAAAGAAGATATACGACCTCTCTCATCTTTGCAAAAAGATCAGACCATCAAGCGGTGCAGCCCTCGACAGCGTTCATCGAACCCAGGCTTAGGCGGACGGCCATCATCACGAGATAGGCCATCCTCTCGTCTTTGAAAAGCACGTTGTCAACAAAGGCGGAAACACGACCGGTAGGGAGTGTGTCTCCGTCTGCCGCGTCCGTGGCTGCATGCGTAACAGGAACACCCTTACTACCGTGTGGGTTTTCACCATGCCGCGCAGGATATTCTGGTTATCGCCGTAGTAGAGTGTGGTCGAATTAGATCGACGCTTCAAACAGACAATGAAAGCCCATGCCGCGCTGTGCAGCGAAAAGTTCGGCATCTGGGTTCTTGTCTGCGACAAAGCTCGCACTAGCTTCTATCGAATCTCTTCGAATTTCCTAAATTCACGTTTGTAGTCCTGCGTCATCAACGTCACCCGAGCTTTTCATTGACAACCGTAAATATAGCGGTCGCGACACTGACGACGATGAACGTACCGATCGCCCGATAGACTGCGTCAGACTCGGTAAACTGCCAGATCGCCAGAATACACAGCACCGTACATACGACGAGCGACACGGTGATGACGACGAAAGCTATCCATCGAACGATCGTGGGACTCACGATCCCGCGGTCTCTCGATTTCACTTCAACAACAACATCCGGGTCCTGGCCAGCCATAATGTCTGATTATAACAAATTCAAAACCGCCCATAACGAGACGACGGAGATCACGATCCACAGCAGAATGCCCTGTACGAGCGGCCTGACGCCGACGCTCCTGAGCATCGCGGGCGACAGGCTGGCACCGATCAGGAACAGCGTCACGATCATGCCGGCCTTTGCCAGGTTGACGAGCGAGTCAAAGATGCTCGGGAATATCGAAACCGGCGCATAAGTTCGAATTGCGGTCGCGGCAAGGAACAGAAATATGAACCAGGGGATCTTAACTTTGGCGGTTCCTCCCTCCGCGGTGCCTTTTCGATAAATGAACGCAAACAGCAGCGCGACGGGTGCGATCCAAAGAGCGCGGGCAAGCTTGACGGTTGTGGCCACGGCGAGAGCCTCGGAACCGTATGTCCCCGCGGCACCAACCACAGAGCTGGTATCATGAATTGCGATCGCAGCCCAGACGCCGAATTGATTTTGCGTAAGATGGATGGCGTGTCCAATGATGGGAAATGTAAACAGTGCGACCGAGTTCAATACAAAAACCGTCCCCAGCGAAACAGACATTTGATCCGGTTCCGCATCGATCGCCGGCCCAACTGCAGCGATCGCACTGCCGCCGCAAATAGCTGTACCGGACGAGATCAGTGCCGACGTCTTGCTCTGCACCGTCAGCAGCCGTCCAACAACGTAACCAAGCGCGAGTGTTCCAAAGATGGTCGCGATGGTAAAGACCACTCCATCCTTTCCGGCCTCGTAGACGGCCCCCAGGTTCATTCCAAATCCCAGCAGCACCACTGACGCCTGCAGCAGCAGGTTCGTCGGCCTGCCCTTCAGATTTGGGAAAGGCTTACCGATCGTGAATGCCAAAGCGAGTCCCAACAACAACGCCACCGGGGCCGAGCCGAACGGGCTAAGACAGATCACGATCAGAAGGATAAAAATGGCTTTTTGCCACATATAAAGTTAAGAGTGAAAAAGGGGTGAAAAGTGAAAGGGTGAAAAAGGGAAAAAGTTAGGAGCGTTGGCTGCGGAGCTTTTAACTATTCACCTTTTCCACGTTCAAGAACCCAGTCGCTATCGCTCCCGGTTCTGACTTTTTCACTTTTTCCACTTTTAACCTTTTTCACTTTTCTTGCCTTGATTCGCCACTGCGTCCTGTGCCGCTTTGATCGCCTCGGCGTCTCCGAGATAGTAGCTTTTAATGGGTTTAAGATCTTTATCGAGATCATAGATGAGCGGTATCCCGGTGGGTATGTTGAGGCTCACGACATCTGCCTCGGGGATATTGTCGAGATATTTAACCAATGCACGCAGGCTGTTACCGTGTGCGGCTATTATCAGGCGTTTGCCGGCCCTTACCTTGGGCAGGATCTCAGTTTCGAAATAAGGGATGACGCGGGCGACGGTGTCTTCCAGGCATTCCGTCGCCGGAAACTTGCCCGCTTCGATGGTGCAGTAACGAGGGTCCTTGCCGAGATATCTTTCATCTGATTCCTCTAGCAAACCCGGCGGCACGTCGTAGCTGCGGCGCCAGATCAGAACCTGTTCCTCGCCGTACTGGGCCGCCGTTTCCGCCTTGTTCAGACCCTGCAGGGCACCGTAATGGCGTTCGTTAAGCAGCCACGTTTTAGTCTCCGGTATCCACATCAGATCCATTTC
The DNA here is from genome assembly GCA_038323125.1 of Pyrinomonadales bacterium. GTDB lineage: Bacteria > Acidobacteriota > Blastocatellia > Pyrinomonadales > Pyrinomonadaceae > OLB17. Next base: position 1,302 of record JBBQGO010000280.1, on the reverse strand, counting down.
ATCGAGAATGATCCACAGCGTGCGGATCGCCCTTTTGAGCACGGACGTGTAAGCCTCATCGAAATCGTAGCCTTCGGCCTTTAGCAGTTTGCCGGCGGCGTGCGCCTCGGCGATACCTTTTTCAGACAGGTCGACGTCCTTCCAGCCCGTGAACCGGTTCTCTTTGTTCCACTGGCTCTCTCCGTGACGAATTAGGACTAATTTATACATAGAGTTAAGTGTCTAGTTTCTTGTTTCGGGTTTCAAGTTTCGGACTCACTTTGCAGGATGCGTTTTACCTCGCCCACCAGGTAGAGCGAACCGGTAACGAGAATGATCCCACCCTCAGCCACAAGTGCGGTAGCCGCATCGATCGCCTCGGTGACGTTATTCGTGATCTCGATATTTGCTGTTTCGAGGTCCGCCGGAATGTATTCGGTCAACTGCTCAGCCGTCATCGCCCTGGGATTATCGGGCCGCGTAAGCACGATGTTCTCAGCTACTGGAAACAATGCAGCCGCCATCGCGCCCAGGTCCTTGCCATTCATTGCCCCGAAGATGATAGTTATTGGCTGTTCGACGGATTCGTCCAGATACTCCCGCAAAGCCGCCGCACCTGCTGGATTATGGGCACCGTCGAGCAGAAAGAGCCCGACATACTCCAACCTGCCCGGGTGTTCTGCTGTTTCGAGGCCCAGACTGATATCGTCAAGCGAGACGTGGAAGCCCATTTCACCCAACACTTCAGCGACCGCTATTGCCGCCGCAGCATTCGCGATCTGATGCCGCCCTCCCAGTCCCAGTTCTATAGCCGGGTAGCTTGCTTTCGTTGTGATGAAGGTCGAGGCGAGAAACTCCTCTTCGTGTTTGATCGTCCGGATCTCTGTAGTGGCAAAAATGGGTTCCACCCCCATCGCACGACAGCGGTCTTCGATCACCTTTTCTGCTTGCTCCTGCTGGCGAGCGACTATTACCTTGGAACATGGATGGATAATAGCAGCCTTCTCCGCGGCGATCTCTACTATCGTGTTTCCGAGATATTCCTGATGGTCGAACCCGATTTGGGTTATAACCGCGATCTCAGCGTTAACCGCGGTTGTTGCGTCGAGCCTGCCGCCGAGCCCCGTTTCGAGTATCGCTATCTCAATGCCCGCCTCAGCGAACGCCACGAGGGCGATCGCCGTCATTTGTTCAAAAAACGTTGGCCGATAAGCTATGTCGCCGCGGGTGAGCAACTGCTCAGCGGTCTCGCGGACCTTGCCTGCAAGCAGGGCAAAGTCGTGTTCACTAATGTCCTCGCCGCTGATCCTTATCCTTTCGGTC
>JBBQGO010000279.1:0-4139 GCA_038323125.1 Pyrinomonadales bacterium | reverse complement strand
CTGTACCCGCAATTGTGAGTAAGGTGAAAACGGCTAGAACAAGTGGTGAGACGGCGAACAAACGTCGACGGTAAGATGGCGAAACTTCTGCCCGATCTCCTTCTCTGGTTCTCGCTGCTTCGTTATCCGTCCTCTTATCCGCAAATGCGTCATCGATCGTGATGATCTCTTCGCCGCGAAAATGCTGAACGGTTCGTTCGTCGACAATGAGCACGTTTTCGTCGGTAGGCCTGATCGTAACTTCCGCCGTAAAACGATACCCGAGTTTCGATACAGTTTCGATGATCGGTTCGTCGGCACAGTCTCTAAACTTTTTCCTGAGCCACGAAACATTTCGGGCCAGCGTCGATTCCTCGACATAGGTATCCGCCCAAACCGCCTCAAGCAATTCGTCCTTTTTCGCTACACGTCCGGCGTTTTCGACAAAATAAAATAACAGATCGAACTGCTTCGATGTGAGCGGGATCGGTTCATCCTCGCACCACAAGCGACGCTCCGACGGATCGAGCCGAAATGCGCTGAAATGATAAAGTTCGTTTCTTTCTAGGAGTTTATTGCTGATACTCACGTCCCTGTAGGACTAGATTCTACTACATCCAAAAAAAATCCGATAAAAGTCCGGGAAATATCCAGACCTGTGTGATCGAGAGGTTGTAAGTTTGTTGACGTTAGCCCGTATTCAAAAACGATATGGAGATCAGGCATAAATTCGAAGCGTTGGTTGCCACCCATCGCCGATACGTCATTCGCCAATTACCAACGGCCGAGCGGATCGCTTGTCCTATATGCGGCGAGCCGATGCTGACGACCGAGCAAGCCTCCGGTGTGTTCGGTATCAAACAACGCCGGATCTTTCAGATCATCGAAGCCGAGCCAGCACATTTTACCGAGACCAATGAGCGTTCGGTAATGATATGCATGACATCCATGGCTGAGGTTTTGGACGGCGAGCGGAGCTAATACCCGGCAGATATCTGCCGGAGATGATGGAGGCGCGAATAGATCGTCTTTTTGCGCCGATTCGGAAATTAACAATTAAAAAAACGCAGGAGAAATAGGAGAAAATCGAAATGTTTAATTCAATTCAGAATCAGTCAATGAAGAAGTTAATGTTTTCAATGATGTTTTTTGGCCTGATGTTCGTGGCTGCCGGCAGTGCCTCAGCTCAGACAGCTACGTGTGCGCCGAATGACGATCAAGTCGCCATTTTTGAACACGGCGGAGGTGATAAGCGAGTGGGACAGTGCAAGGTACTAGGAGTCGGAGAGTATCCGACTCACGCTACGATGGGACTCGGCGACAATATGATGAGTTCGATCAAGGTCGGTAAGAATGTCATTGCGATTGTATGCGAGCAAGCGGATTTCAAAGGGGCCTGTGAAGTGCACGATTCGGATGATGGCGACCTTCGGGACAACCCTACGGTCAAAAACGACACGGCTTCCTCATTGAGAGTTGTAAAAGCAAGTGTTTGTTCACCAAGAACCGGTGAAAAAGTAAATATAAAGTGGACAAATAAAACCGGCAAAGCTATTCGCGTTAATTGGATCAACTTTGGCTGTACAGAAGAGCCGTCAGACCGGCTGATCGCACCCGGCGGCATCTTTGATGGTTATTCGTTCACCGGCCATGTTTTCCGAGTTCGTGAGGACGCGGGAAATAAGAACCGTGGTTTGATCTACGTCACGCCTGCGATCGGAACCTTTGATATCAAGTAGATCGCAAACCAGTAACCTTCACCATCAAGGGTTTAGAGTCGGTCAAGACCTATCTAATCCTTTGATGGTGTATTTATGTCTACCCCTTCCGCTCGAAGAAATGTTCTTAGCTCCAGCCTGCACTCGCCTAAGTTACAGGATGACATTAACGAGGCAGATCGCTATCCGCAATTCATTGGGCCGGACACGCAAAAGGAATAGCGAGTTGTTGCCGAAGAATCGCTTGAATCGCTGGCCATACCTCGAACCTCTACTGTCGATATTTCGGAGATTTGCCGATTTTTCGAACGATCGCCGATGGATAGGCGTATATTATGAGGGGAAAGAAAAATGTATTGCCCAAATTGCGGAACCAATGATCAAGCCGATCGAAACTTTTGCCGTTCATGCGGTTTACGACTTGATGCGATCGCGGACGTCGTCGCGCTCCAGTCGCCATCCGCGGAGAATGCGGCTCTGGAGAGACGCCGAAAGATGATCCGGAGGTTAGGACTCGGCTCTCTATCGATAGCGGGATCGATAGGGATGATGACGCTGATCTTTACAGCGGCGTTATATAAGCTCGTTCTGTTGGGGCCGGCCGTGTTATTTTGGTCGTCGGGGATCGCACTGGCCTTTTTCCTTTTGCTTGGCACCGCGCTGTATTTTTATTCCAGGTTCTTTATGCGGTTTGATGAGAGAGTGGATCGCGCGGCCGACGTCGACGAAATGCCGTCTGGCTTGACGACCGGCAAGCTGCTCGAGGACAGGCCGTTCGAGCCCGCCCCAAGCGTGACCGAAAATAGTACGGACCTCTTACCCATAGTCGAGATCCGTCATCGGAAATAGATCATGGATCACCTTACCTCTAGCGTGAATATAGCGTGAATACACTCGCATTTGTGATCCTGGTCATAGCCGGGATCTATTTTTTGCTGCTTGGCATAGCCTGCATTTTTGCGCCGGCCGCGGCGAGACGCTTTCTTCTCGGCTTTGCAAGCTCTGAATTAAAGCACTATCTCGAAATGACTCTGAGGATGATCGTAGGCATTGCTATGGTTATTCAGGCACCACACCTACCCTACGCGGCCGCGTTTACAGTGTTCGGATGGATGTTGGTCGGCACAACGTTCGTTCTGTACGTGATCCCTTGGAAATGGCATCGGAGCTTTGCCGCGAAGGTCCTACCGAGGGTCGTTGGATCGCTCCCGCTTATCGGGATCGTCGCGATCGCACTAGGCGTCGGCATCCTTATTTTTCCTGTTTTGAAATTCCTCGAAAATTGAGAGCCTTGAATGACACATTCAATACATCTCGCGAGATCGCGGCTTCGGTCGATTACGTCTTTTCCTCGTTCAGGATTTAAATAAGGAAAGATCTATGATACGAATCGATTTGAGCGTCAGTGTCGGGGATCTTACTTGGGTGATAGTGTGGGTCGGCAGGCAGAAAACACTCTCGGCCGTCTGGCCCGCGCTCGGTGCACGTCGATACCGTTTCAGACCGACATTGAGAAATAGCGGTCGGGAAAACAAACGCGCGCCGCTGGTCCACGGCTTTCTGTTGGTGGCTGTCGGTTTACGAGTGCTGTCTTTTCGCGGAGCAAGACTCATACTTTCGTCATCAGATCGAACACATCCTCAGCCTTACCAATCTTTCAGATTTTGAGGGCGATCTTTCGCATGATATTGTCGAAGTGATAGCTCGACTTATGGCAAAGAAGATCGGCAGAAATGAACCGTGCCCATGCGGGAGCGGCCGAAAGTATAAGGCTTGCTGTCTGTCGACTGCAAACAACTCCGAATTCCAATTCCGTAAATCTCGCCGGGCGCACGAGTCGCTAGCGCCTAAACTACAGGCTTTTGCATTAAATGATATTGATCCCGATATTGTTTCGGGCGCCTGGAGCGAGTTTACGGATGGAGAAGCGATGCCGAAGCAACTCGCCGCGGATGGTCCGATGAGCGTGTTGTTCTTGCCTTGGCTGCTCTATAACCGATTGCACGACCTGAAACCGAAGGGTATAAACAAACCGGTCGCGATGACGATCGCCGAACTCTTCTTAGTCGAGCACGCCGAGCGGCTTAGCGTGGACGAGCTGGAACTGCTTAACAGCTCGATCCTCTGTCCGTTCTCGCTGTGTGAAGTTGTGGATACTAAGCCGGGCATGAGCATCAGGTTATTTGACCTGCTTCGCCGGATCGAATACGAAGTCGTCGAGCGAACATCCTCTACCGACCTAAAAAGCGGCGAAATCATCTATTGCGCGAGTTCCCAGGTTCGGGGGTTCCGCAGCAATGTTGCAACGGGGCCGTATGCACTGCGGCCTACTGCGAAATTGGACGTGCTCAGACTGCGAAAGTTTATATTGGACGAGATCGGCAAGGACAGGGTCACGGCCGGCACCCTGCACGAATTCGAAATCGACATCCGGTTATTTTA
>JBBQGO010000278.1:0-4166 GCA_038323125.1 Pyrinomonadales bacterium | reverse complement strand
GTTTATCTACCGCCGGCCTTTCCTTTAGATCGGCGAGTTTGAGCATGGTGACCATGATGGTGCGGGTGACGCGTTCCATCTTGGCAAAATCGATCTTCTCGACATGATCGCCGGGCTGGTGATAGTCCTCGTGTACACCGCTGAACCAGAAGACTACGGGAATGCCGTTTACGGCATAGTGAAAATGATCGGAGCGGAAAAAGAAACGCTCCTTATCATTGGGGTCGTCGTACTTGTAGTTGTAATCCATCTTCAGGTACGCCGAGTTGGCGTCCCGCGTGACGGCCCCGAGTGTGGAACTCATCATGTCAGAACCGATCACATAGATCTCATTTGCCTTTGAAAGGTCGGCGTTGCAGGGCTTACCAGGGCGGTCGCAGGGAATGATCTTGGCGGGATCGAGGCTGCGCCCGATCATATCGATATTCAATTGTGCGATCACCTTTTTAATATCGACGGTTGGGAACTTATTAAAATACTCGCTCCCCCACAGGCCTTTTTCCTCTCCGCAATGCCATACAAAGAGGATCGACCGTTTTGGCCGCGTCTGTGTCCTGGCGAGTGCCTCGGCGATGGCCATGACCGCAACTGTGCCCGATCCGTCATCGTCAGCTCCGTTATAGATCTTATCGTCGCCGGGAGCGTTGGGGTTGATGCCTACGTGATCGTAATGGGCACCGATGGCGACCATCTCGTTCTTGAGCACAGGGTCGCTGCCCTCCCAGATCGCAACCACGTTCTGCGTCCATTTTGTTTCTGTCTTTACGTTCACCTTTAGCTCAGCGGGTTTGCCTATTGCATATGAGACCTCGGAATCCCTGCCGCCGCTCTCACCCGCAAAGATCGCATCGCCCACCGCGCTCGAAACGAGTACTACCGGAAAATCATCGGCCTCCGGTTGAGCCTCACGAAGTTTTTCCGGAGCCAGGCCGCCACGCGACATAAAGCCTCGTACCTGGGCCCATGCCCCCTGTATCTGCGGCGACGCCACGACGATCATGGCCTTGGCACCGCTCTGACGAGCATAAGCTACAGGATCGGCCCAATCAGTGCCCTTGGCTCCGGCCAAGTCGTTCGGCGTCACGCCCGCGGGAGGGCTGGTTGCGTACTGGCGGTTGGGAAAGCCCTGTCCGTACACCACGACAGTCTTGTCTTTCACGCTCACTCCCTGATAGGCGTCAATGCCCTTGGACTTTACCATCCAGCCGTCACGCGCGTAGACGAGCGGTGCGTTGACCGCGGAGTTGCCGCTAAAGCGAATGAAATCGTCAAGGTAATTAAAGCTCTTATCTCCGACCATCAGCGTGTTACCCGCGGGATCGGCGGTCTCGGACTTGAGTGCCATCTTCTGATAAAAGGTGCCATTGTCCCCGGCAGGCTTAAAACCCCAGCGTGAGAGGTTCATTCCGATAAACTTGGCGGTTAGATCGAGCCCGCGCGATGGTGTGTCACGGCCTTCCATCTCGTCGGATGCTACGAAATGCAGATAGTCGCTGAGCTGAGCCGCCGTAACAGCTTCGGCTGCCTTTCGGTCGGCCGCGGTGATCGCAACTGCGGGGGCCTGGGCGAGTGCCGTCGACTGAAATACGAACGCGGCTAACAGTAAAAGTGTAAATAGGTTTCTTTTCATTTTTCTCCAAATAGTTTGTAGGACTTTGCGGCGCCGTGATATCCGCCCGGCCAATAAATCATGGCTCAATAGATCAGCAGCCAGGTGTCACTTCCGTCTTGTTGCTCTGACATATTACGAGAGGTTACTTACGTTTGTTTCGCTCGCCGTGCCCACGATGCAGATCTTATTCGCATCGGCGAGGGCAATCATATCCTGGCGATCAAACAACAGCGTCTTGCCGGCGGCAACGGACAGGCACGTGGCTCCCGCCTCGATCATCGCGGCGATCGTCGGCACACCCGCCACCGGCACATCAAACCGCATATCCTGCAAAGGTTTCGCCACCTTAACGACAGTCAATTTTCCGTTTGCCAATTCGCCGGCCCGCCGGATCGTGGCATCGGTGCCCTCCATGGCTTCGATCGCCACACATGCACTTCCCCTGACAACGATAGTCTGCCCGAGATCGAGGCGCGCGATCTCATTGGCAATGTGCATCCCGTATTCGATGTTCTCCAGTTCAGTCTTCGTTGGCTGGCGTCTGGTCATAACGCCATCCGCTGCTAAACGGTCTTTTATAAAAAATGTAGAATCGATCAGCTCGATGCCTTCCCTGGCCAACTCGTCGGCGACACCGCCGATCAGTGCATCGGTATTACGCCGCGGCAGGTTCCAGAGCATTTTTACCATTCGCATATCGGGCATCGCACCCGAAAATATCTGCACGTGCTTGACCTGCCCTGCCATGATCGCCTTGGTGACGCCCGCTTTCTTGAACGTCCCGATCATTTTTCCCAATTGGCCGATGCCGACCCACGTCACATCCGCCGCGACCGCGTCGATCCGCGGGTCGGTTTCCTCCCTGATCGCGACGACCGCTAATTCAACCCCCTGGTCACGGGCCCCATCGACCACGAGGAACGGGAACTGGCCATTACCGGCAATGAGTCCGTATTTCATATTGATCAACGCTATATTATCAGGAACGACCGGCCGGATTGGAAATGCGTTCACTGCGATTGGAGTCAAACCATTTGATGATGCAGGACCGTTCTAACCGACAAAGACGGGCCGGTAACGAGAAACCCAAACAAAACCCGATGCAAAACACATGATGTCGCGAGGAAAATGATCTTCGTGCCGAGGTGCAGCCGCTATACCTCGCGAAAGGAACATTCCATCACGAGAAAAGACCTTTCCGTCACCCGAAAAAACCCTTCCACCGGGCGAAAAGACCCTTCCGTCGCGTGAGACAATGCCATAATCTCGCGCAAAAATGCCATAGTCACGTGAAAAAATGGCATTGTCACGTGAAATAGACATTTCGTCGCGAGATAAGCCCACCCTACCTCGAGAAAAGAGCTTCTTGTCTCGAGACGAAAGAAAATTTCCTCGAGAAAAGATGATCTTTTCTCGGGGAAAAGCGAAGTTTCCTGCGATTATCGCAAGGATGTTTGCCAGTCTAAAGGCGGCAGTCTAGCGTATAACCTCGATCGCGAGAGACTGTGATCCGGTAACGATGTGATCACCCGGCGGCAGTTGGACCTCGGACACGATCGTCTGAACCGAAGGTTTGGAACCGCCCGCACTCCGGTCGCTGTTCATCGTCGCGAGGACCGATGGCGGCAGATTCGGCATTTCGCTCGAACCGACTATCGCACCTGTACTCGTGCGCGAGAGCACGGCGTAGAGACGGTCCGACCTCTTAAGGCTGTTGATCGTTGAGATCAATTCACCGGCCGTTTTTGGCACGAACTGGGTCACGGCTGCGTTTTGCTGTACGGCACCGCCGTCACCGACCAAAATCGTAAGCCGCCCCGGAGCCGTGTCCGCCGGAATTGTAACGGGCATTCTCTTAATGACAATTCGGCCCGATCCGGTACGTTCAAATGCGGTCAGTTCGATCATCTCGCCGGCCCGGACCTCAGTTTTGTCAACCGAGATACGATCGATAGCGGCCGTCTTGCTTCCGTCGATCGCGGTCATATTTATAGTCAGGCCCGTGATCTGAGCGTTGTCGAAGTCGGCCCTGAGCAGGGCACCGAGCGGTATGGCCGCGGCAGATGCGGCAAATGCGGTCGACTGGCCGCCGGCAAACCGCCTGTTGATAACGATCGGCTTTTCGCCCTTTATCGTTATCTCGCCCTTTAGCTCGATCGTCGTTTCGCCGATCCCGCGCTCGCTCGCATGCAGCGCATTTGCAACACCTACGCTTACGATCAAGGGGGTCAGAAACTGATCGATCGCGGATTCGAAGTTGATCTCTTCGTTACGGCCGCGGCTGGTTGTCAGGGTGATCTTGACGGGCAGCATCTTTGGGGCCTGGCCGAGTCGGCCGTATATGCCCGTGGCCCGGTCCTGGGTCATCGCGCCGACGGGTGAATCGGCAACGGCCAGCTTAAAGGAATTATTGGCGTTCGGCACCACGGTAACTACATGCGATTCGGACATAGGCAGGTCGGTCGAGCCAAGGTTGATGAATGGGTGGCCGAATGCATAGATCTTTTCGCCGTCGCGAAGAGTGACCGTACCTGCGGCCGCTATCTGCACGTCA
>JBBQGO010000277.1:0-4178 GCA_038323125.1 Pyrinomonadales bacterium | reverse complement strand
CGAGATGCTGCTGTCGCCGTCGATCTCGGCCTGCGACGCAAGACGGGTAGAAAGCTTCTTCCCCGCGCTTGTAACGTTGATCGAGGCCAGCACGGCTTCGGGGTTGATCTCCTGGTCGAACGAAATAAACATCAGAGCGTCACGTCTTACGATCTGGTTTTGCGGGATCATCGTCTCGACCTTGGGCGGCGGCGTTGTGAATGTCCAGACGGCGTCCTTTTGCAGAACCTCGCCGTTTGCAGACCTCGTACCGGCCGGAACCCGCGCGGTAAACTTTGTCGCCATCGGAAAACGCTTTGTCGTATCGAACATCAGCGTCTTTGTACCGAGCCATCTCCAGCGGCCCTCAACCTGAGGCGAAAGTTCAACGGGCGCAAATTTCGCGGCCTCGTCCTGCGAGGTGACGGCAACCATCGGCTGCGAAAACGTAACGCTGAGATCAGGGGCGAGCGGCACCTCGCCCTCGGGTGAATAGCGAACTACTTCGAAACTCCCCTTGGTGCCGGAGACCGGCGGCAGAGCACGATCTTCATCAGATGGGAACTTGACCTGGATCCTATTGCCGGTCTTTGGCGCCGGCAGGGTTCCGATCCGCTTTGCAAAGTCCGTCTGGTCGTCCGCGGCGGCCTTGATCTCGGGAAGGCGTTTCAATAGCCCCCGCGCGTCGCTGTCAGTCAGCGGGTCCGTTGATGCCAGAGGCGGCTTTTCGCGCGTCTCGGCACCCTCGACACCTTCACTGAGCCTGAACGTAAGCCCACCCGGTATATCCTTTAACTTTTGTTCCATCGTTTGTCTTATAACCTGCGCCTGTACCACGTTGGCCGCGGGAGATATCGCGCTCAAATAGATCGTCAACAGCAGCATCCATGAAGTGAACTTTTTCATAAACTTTTCGTCGTCCTCGGTCTCCCTTGCGGCCCGGCACCTATCCGGATCTATCGAAGGTTTTGATTTTCAGTGCAGGCCGGCAAACCGCCGTGCCTCGAACTCTGAACGGATCGGGTTCGCGAATCTTGCAGCTTCCTTCTCTAACCACCGGGCCGGGCAGATCGCGTTGATCGCGGACGATCTCAACAGATCGTCAATGAAATGTTGAGTAAATTAGAGATCGTCGAGTACGACAAGGGCAGCTTCGCCGCCGCCTGCGGCGACATTAACCAGAGTTTGTGCAGACAGCCGGACAAGGCCGCCTTCGGCCTTTCCACGAAAAAGAAATGGATCAAAATCGATCAGCAATTCTTCCATCCGGGCCTCTTCGTCATAGGCCGGAAAGCGGACCTTTTCGACCGCCACCCGCTCCTGGACCACAAACGGCTCGCTGAGAGCATTTTCTATCGCTGCGTCCCAATCTGCTTCGGTGCACTCCCACCCGATAACGATGCCTGAACCGCCGTAATCGTCATTGGGCTTGAGGATAAACCGGTGCCGTTCGCGGCGTATCAGATCGACGAGGTCATAGCTCTCGCCCTGAAATCTGACCTCGCGGTCGCTGACGAGACGGGTCCACGGCAAATGTTTTTCGATCATTGTGAGTTGTTCCTCGGTGAACAGGCGGGCAAACCTATCGTTACTAAGAACAGCCAGGCTGGCCTTTTTGTGCGGGATCTTGGTACGAAACGAATTTGCCATAAACACGTTGCCGTCCCGGTAGGCATGTCGGAGTGGGTGGTCGCTCGTCGATCGCTCAAAGAACTCGTGAATGAGTACCCGTTTATAAAAAATGTCGACTTTTAAATCACCGATACGCAATGTTGAGCCGTTATACTCCAGTTCACCGGGATCGGCGATCACTGTCTTATGCCCTTCCGATTCGAAATACTCCTTGAGCGTCTCAAATTCGGTATACGTAGACACCCCTTTCCAATCGACTATTGCGATATTAGGTTTCTCATTTAGTCCGCCGAAGTCACGGTAACCGGAGACGAGGCCCTCAAGCAATTTCACGTGCGGGCGCGGCAGCCAATGCGGATGTTGCGCAAAAAAGGCTCGTGTCTCGGGTATTTTGTGTAGGACCTTTTCGATCTGTAGCTGATCGGTGATGCCGGCCGGCGTTTCGCCGTTATATTCCAGGAACTTGAACGTACCCTCGGCCACGAAGGCGTCTAGACGGCTCGAATTGCAGACGCCGCGGTACCCGGGGTCTATGCGTGCGTAACGCTCCTCGATCTCGGTCAGGCCGAGTTCGTTAAGGATCAGATCATCATCGAGCGCCGCGAGCGTCATTACATCAAAAGCCTCGGCGAGTACCTCGGACGCGTGAGCGATCTCGCGATAGAATGCGCGTGAAAAGACCTGCGGCCTGAGGAAGGGAGCGAATGGACGTCCATCGGAGACGAGCCCCAGTTCACGCTGGCTTTCATTTAGCTCATCGAACAGCGCTCCATCGGTCCTGTGGTTTTCGATCAGCGCGTTGTCAAGAGACATTACCAAATCGGGAAGATCTTTAGGCATATGGATAAAATTGAGGACTGGAATTGCACATTTACTGTAAACCAATCCGGCTGATTCCCCAATACCTGGTGTTTTGATCGTGTTTGAACGGGGTTTATTTATTGCCGATTCCTGTTATACTGATTCGGATTTTGCAACTTTGCGTTTTTGCGTTTCGTAAGAATTTTCGCAAGTCGGTCTTTTAACACAATTATTTAGGAGCAGATAGATAAAATGGGACTTTGGGCAAGACTGAAGAGAGTGTTTTTTGCGAGTACGGGTGCTGCTCTCGATAAGATCGAGAACCCGGAATTGGTGCTGCAGCAAACCATACGCGACATGCGCGACCGCGTGCCGGAATTGAACAATTCGGTTGCGCAGGTTATGGCCACGGAACGGCTTTTACTAAAGCAAAAGGAGAATCTGTCGACCCAGGTCGTCGATCTTGACTCGAAGATCAAGGCCTCGGTAAAAATGGGCCGCGACGATATCGCGACCGCATACATTGCCCAGCTCCAGCAGGCACAGCAAGACCTCGAAAGGACCGGTGTCCAGGCGGAACACGCGCAGCTCGCCTCAAAACAAGCTTTAAAAGCCCGCGACAACTACGTCCTCAATATGAAAAAGCGCAGCGCCGAGGCGATGCAGCTCATCAGCGCGGCCAAGCAAGCAAAGCTGCAGGAACAGCTCGCGCAGACGATGGATACCTTTAACATCGGCGACGACGCGTCGACCTTTAACGAGATGCGTGAAAAGATCGACCGCCGCGTTGCCGCCGCCGAAGCCAAACTTCAGCTGGGTTCGGCCTCGGTCGACTCGCAGATGCAGGACATCGAGCGCGAAGCGATGGACATTCAGCTCCAGGACAAGCTTTTGGATTACAAACAACAGATGGGAATGCTCGGGGCCGGCACTCCGCCCGCAAGTAAGCAGATCGAGGCCGGAGACGATATTTCCGAAGCTGACGTGCTCGACCCCGCTATTCTCGACGAAGCCACCGAAAAAGGCCATTCCAACTAGAAGGGGCGTACCTAATTACAAACGCGCGTACGGCGAACTGCATCTAGTTAGTTTGATATGGCTGATTTAGCGAAATACCGGAACGAGATCGACAGGTTTAACACGAGCTACGCAAAAGCGGCCATAAAAGAGCCGGTAAATTTTTGGGGCCTCGCGGGTTTCGCCGTCGCCGCAGCGTATACCGGAAGCGTTATCCCGCTTCTGATCGCCCTTATCTTTGAAGCGATCTATCTGATCACAGTGCCCCTTTTACCCGCCTATCGCAAACTTGTAAACCGACGCGAAAAGCAGCGCCTGCTCGAAGCAAGCGTCGCCGGACGTGAAAAGCTCATCAAATCGTTCACCCCACGCGAACGCGAAGCCGTCGAATACCTGCGGTGGCTCAAGGAAAAGATACAGGACAACTATCGAAAGTTTACTGGTGCCGGTGAGCTGCCCTCAAATCTGAGAGCACTTGATCATCGATGGGAGGATTTTGTAGACCTGCTGGACGTTTACCGCCGCCGTAAGCAGCATCTCAAGTCGATCAACCGGCAGGCAGTCCACAATCAGCTCTCGCAGGCTTTTCGTGCAATGGAAAGCTCTACGGACGAGAAGACCAAGCGGATACAACAGACCAACGTTGAGATACTGAAACGGCGTGTCGGTTCGTTTGACGAGATCGAACGGAGCGTAAAGCTCGTCGAGGGCCAACTGCAGTCGATCGAAAACTTTTTCAGCTATCTCAA
>JBBQGO010000276.1:0-4180 GCA_038323125.1 Pyrinomonadales bacterium | reverse complement strand
GTATAGTTGTTGTTGCTAATAATGCATCGGTCGATGATCAAGACGTCGGCGGAAAACCCGTTTGAAATTCCACGTTTATTTCCCCTGACCACAGAATTGCGTACCGACATTGATCCGCTGCCGGCGATGCCTGAACCGAGGTTATTTATGAAGGAGGAACTGTCCACATTGACAATGTTTTGGAACGAAGAAAATACCGCTGTGCCGACGTTATCGCGAAACGATGATCGCGTGATATCGAGACTGCCTAGAATGGTCGTGATGCCAGCGCCGCTTGGGGATTGATTCGCATAGATATCGCAATCTGTGATGGTAACCGCGCTGTGATCACTGTATATTGATCCACCAGATCCAAAGGAAAACGGTGGGTCCGGCGGAACTGTCATATAGAGCGAAATATTATTATTGAGCACCATATTTGAAAGGTGCAGAGTGCTATTAATGATGTAAATCGCACCGCCTCTATATTCCGCGGTTGGAGGCGGCCTGCCGTTACGTAAACGCATGCCGCTCAGTGTCACAGTTGCCCCGTCTGAGATCAGGAAGATACGACTTAAATTATTTCCGCTGATGGAGAGTAGCGCGGAACCCGGCCCCGAGATCGTTACGCTCTTATTGATCAAAAAATGCCCTTTCGTCAGAATGATCGTTCGAGGCAGGTCAAAAACTTCTGAAAACTGGATCGTGTCTCCTGGCGTTGCGACCGCAATCGCTTCGCGCAAGCTGCAATCGGCGTCGCATACGCCGTCGGCGGTATCGTCTATCTTGGTTACGACCAGTGTCGATGAGGCAAGCGTGTATGAGGCCGCGAGAGACAAAAGGGGCAACAATATCAGAATGAGAGTGATAATGCGAGCTTTCATAAAAGCTCAATGTGATTGAGTTGCGCAACCTTAAACTAAATCGCAACGGAATGCAACAAATATAATTGCTCAGGGCGAGGAAACGCCTTAATAGAACGGTGCCTTTCGCTTTCGCCGGTGTAGTCTACGTAAACGATCTTCAGATCGGTATAAAAATCTGATGCGGCAGCTCCTGGAAACCTCAGATCGCCTTTCGCCGCACGAAAAACCGGGTCCTAAATGAACCCGGCGTTTTTGCTTTAAGATAGTCCCAAAACACTAATTGAGGCTCAACACTACCTGCATCCGCCTGTTTTTGGCGCGGTTTGCGTTGGTGGTGTTGGGCGCTACGGGTACGCTCGCGCCCAAGCCTTTGGCGACAATGCGGCCTTCTTCGACACCGAGCGTCGTGAATTTGTCAGCGACGGTATACGACCTGCGGTCGGTTATAGTTTGGACCTGATCGGGGTTGCCGCCGTTATCGGTGTGCGATTCGACGGTGATCCGATAATCGGGATTCGCGGCCAGAATGCCCGCAAGTGAAGATAGCGAGCTCTCGGCCCGCGGGGCCAGGTCGGACGAACGCGCACTGGCCCAGAGGTTCTCAGGCAATGTCAGCACGATTCCCCGATCGTTTTTCACGACCGATCCAAATTCTTTAAGCGAGGTGATCAAGGCGGCCTCATTCGCGGCAACTTCGCTTTGCTGCTGGGCGGCCAGCTTTTCGTTCTCGATAGCAGTTAGCCTGGCATGGCGGCCTCACCATCGATGCGTACGCAGACAAGGTCTTCGCGCAGGCGCCCGTTCTCTTCCCTCAGGTCCTTGACCTGTGCGGCGTAATTCATCGCATCGCGTTCGGCGAGTTCCCTGTTACGGGTCTCACGGGCAAGCTCGCCTCTAAGACAGGTCGGGGCATATCTGTTCGCGAGCAAACTTAAACGCATTTGCGTGAAGTACATGGATCGGCAGCCATTCTCCAGGGTCTGTCGACTTGCCGCTATAGGATGTGGTTAGGATCGTGTGTGTTGCGTGTTGGATTTGGCTACAAACTAGTTTTCCGCGCGATTGATCAATAGGGTTTTGTATTTTGCTTTCCATTTGAATCCTTCTGATGGACGACCCCGATCTGTGCCGGGTGAAAGGCCGGAGAGTCGGCCTTTTCACCCTTTTCCGGCGAGCCTTTAATAAGCCTTACTCTGAGGTCGGGCGTCCGGCGGCACGCGTTTAAAATCACCACGCGATGGCCGCATGCCAAGTGCCGTCTTAGCCCCGATAGGCAGATCGTCTGGTGCTCCTAATTGCTCGGAATGGTAACCGTTAGAGCTTTGACGAATATGCCAGTTCCCGTCGCCGGGTCGCCAGACGGCGATATCTGTTTTTCCATCTCCGTCATAGTCTCCTGGGACCGGAACGTCATCGCTTACACCCCATGGAATTTCATCAAACTCCTCGAATTCATTGCTCGCGTATGTGATGTACCAGCATCCATAACCATTTGTGTCGTCGTCGGGACGCCAGACCGCGATGTCTG
The DNA here is from genome assembly GCA_038323125.1 of Pyrinomonadales bacterium. GTDB lineage: Bacteria > Acidobacteriota > Blastocatellia > Pyrinomonadales > Pyrinomonadaceae > OLB17. The sequence goes on along the minus strand of JBBQGO010000276.1, from coordinate 1,807 downwards.
CTGCGCCATCGCCGTCATAATCGCCAGCTACTGGAATATCGCCTTCCAAACCAAACTGTACTTCAACCGGCCTAGTGATTTCCGAACCCGAAAAATACAAGTACCATTCGCCAAGCTTCAACCTGAAAAGACCAAAATCAGCCCTACCATCGCCGTCAAAATCTGCAGCAACCGGGGTATCATCTTCGTCACCCCAATAATGATCAAGCGGGCCCTCGTTAGACTGGATAACGTGCCAACCACCTGTCGACGGTTCGTAAACCGCCTCATCGGCAAGTCCATCGCCATCAAAATCCCCTGGCACAACTATATCGCCAGGCTCTCCAAGTGATGTGGTTCGAAGGGTGTTGTTGCTACTTAGCAACGTGTACCACGTACTTGCGGATGCCCGGAAAACGCTCATGTCCGTTTTTCCGTCTCCGTCGTAATCTGCAGTTGCGATCTGATCGTCGGCAACTCCAAATGTATCCGAATCAAAGCCGTCCGTCGATTTTTGCCAATACCACGTCAATGGGGACGGGGATGTAGCAGGCCGTACAACCGCAATGTCCGTACGCCCGTCGCCGTCGAAGTCGTTCGAAGCATTGCCTGACGATACTGAGGACAAATCGGCAGTCCAGAGACCCCGGCCGAATGTAGCCGCCAACAATTTGGATGAGCCTCTCATGAAGCTGAGTTCCCATACCGGCACATTAGTAGGCCCAGACATAACGGGTTGCCAATTTGCTCCTGCGTTGGAAGAGATGTAAACACCGATCTCGGTTCCGACGTAAAGCAGGTTCGAATTGCTTGGATGTCGGGCAATGCTTCGTATCGGAGCGCATGGAATACCCACTGGAGCGGCAGTCGGACTGCACCCTGTGCTGCCGCCGGTTATGTCCGTCCAACTACTTCCCCCATCAGTTGTGCGCCATAGATTGTCCTCATCAAATCCCCCGAGAGCAACATACACTTTGTCTGCATCGTCCTTGTCGATCAGAATTTTGTTAATGATGCGATTCGGCAATGGATTACGATTTGGTGTCGGAGTACCTGTTGGTGTACCGGTAGGGGTCGGGGTTGGCGTGGAGTTGTCGTCAATCGTCTCCCATATTACAGGCGAAGGGCTGGGAACAGCTCCGTTCGTGGTTTTGTAAAGCCGCCCGTATCTTTCTGCTGTAAGCATTGGAGCTGGTGTAAGACCATCCATTTCAGCAACCCAGATCACATTCGAATCGGATGGAGCAATGTCAATAGCACTGATTCTGATAGGCTTGTACGGAGCACCGGTAGGGCTGGGCGTGACGATCGGGTTCACTTTGATTTCTCTCCACGTTGGAATCGTGGCTCTAACATCATCCGTTCTCCAAATGGAACTTGCCCCGAAGATCAGAGTGGTGTCGGGATGCTGTGGGTCTAGGACGATCGGGGCGAACCAGGAATGATTTGGATAGTCCGTGATTCCGGACCTGATCGATACTTCACGGGCGCGGGGGTTGGGATCTCCACAGTCCGTGGTGCGTTTCAAATCCCCGCCATTTGCGGTGCCATAACAATACGTACTTTCAACAGCGCAAGACGCACCATCACCGCCATGTATCCAGTCTGCCATCGGGCCGCCAGGTTCAACGCGAAGTGTCCCATTATCCTGAGTGCCTCCATAGATAATGTCCGAGGTACCGTCCCCCTGCGCAGAGTAAAACTGTGTGGAAATATACCCTTGATTGAGCTGGTGCCAACCGAATGGCGTGGAAGTTGGACTTACCGAGGGCCCAGCATCCGGGTCGGTGGCGCTTGCAGTAGAAATGTTGTCCGTACGAAATACGCC
>JBBQGO010000275.1:0-4193 GCA_038323125.1 Pyrinomonadales bacterium | reverse complement strand
CGTGATGTTCAGATTGTCGCCCCGCTTGGTTAGCCGTCCAGTCATCACCGCATCTACGCCAAGTTCGTTGGCGATCTTTGCAATATCAGTCTCCTTCCCCTTGTAACGCATCACCGAACTCGTCGGCGAAACCCTCAGATCAGGAATCTGCGTCAGCCGAAAGATCAACGATTCCGCCAAACCATCAGACAAATAATCCGTGTCAGCATCCGAATTCCTATTCTCAAACGGCATCACGGCGATTGATTCGATTTGTTTGGTGGTTGGGCTGAAAGATCGATAGCCCAAATAAACGCCGAGGGCGATAATTACGACCAAGATCGGAGCCGCGATCAGGCGTTTGTCGAAGTCTTTTTGCGGAACATCGGCGATTCCCGACGGCAGAACTGCAGTCTGTTCGGTCGTATGTATCTGAGCGCGAGTCGGTGCCTCGCCGACGGCATCCGTCATGTGCAATATCGCGGTCGCCGGTTCATCGGAAGCGGTCTGATTAACCGAAACAGAACCTTGTACGAGCGGAGTTCCATCCTCCAGACAAAAGCTCAGCGTGTCGTCAGCGTAATCTCGCCTGCATTCATGGCATCGTTTCATATGCTTTTAATTCCTCTAGTCCGCGTCCACGGTTTGGCCGATCAATGTCCCGGGTCAGTTGGTTGACGCGAGACGGCGGAGTTCATCGAACCAGTTAAGGACAACCCGTACCTGCGCCTGAGCGGTGATGTCTCCCGCCGGACGTATCATCAGGAAGCGGTCGCCTTTTGGGTTGACATCGTAACTAACGCTCGTGTTGGAACGCAAGTTGTAAATGCCGCCGAAAAGGTTCTTTGGCGTTGCGGCCTGGAAAGCCGGACGAGCCTGGATCGCCACGCTCATAAATAGATCGTTATTACGGAAGTACAACTCTCGGGCGTCGGGCGACCATCGCGGCTCCTCGCCCCCGGCTGTCGATATCTGCCAACGCCCGCCTGACTCCGACAGGTCACGCACGTATATCTCGGGCCGACCGCTCTCATTCGATTGGTAGGCCAGCCAACGGCCGTCCGGCGAAAGGGCCGCTCCATATTCGTGAAACGGGGTGCTAACCATCCCGCTGATTTGAGACCCTTGCTCAAGCCGCAATTGAACAATGTTTCCGAGGTTCGTATTTACTTGATAATCAATTATGGCAGAGGAGCCATCCGGCTCAATCGCTTTGATATAGGCCGTGCTGGCGAGCGAGACCACAACTTCTGCCTCGCGACTGCCATCTGCCGGTTTGCGCAAAACGGTCGACCTGGTGCCCGCGGGATCGATCGCCGTGTAGAAGATGCTTTTACCATCCGACGACCAGACCGGCGAGGCGTTCACTGTGTCGAATGTCAGGCGCGTGGAGGTTTCTCGCGCAATGTCGAAAACCCACACGTCGCCGCTGCCGCTGGAGCCGATTAGCAGAGCGACACGCGAACCGTCAGGTGAGACTCGGATGTCATTGTACTGAGCAGCCGGGATGTTAACCGGCTGCAAGGTTCCGCCGCGATCAGCCCAGAAAAGCTGGCGCAGGTTTGCTCCCGGACTGCCGGGAATGTAGGCCAACGTGCCGTCGTCCGAGATCGAAAAATGCGCCATCCCGGTCGTCTGGTCCCCGGCCACGCCTTGTAGGACGGTGAAGGGAGTCCCGTGCGTGGTCAAAGAGTCGGCATTGAACCCCACAGCGTAAAGGCTGCCTCCACGAGCAAAGACAAGATGCCCCGTCGGAATGTAGCGTGCCATACTCGCGCCTTGCAGCAGGGAGCGTCGCTCACCCGTGGCGAGCACGACCGCCTCTATGTTAGCTTGCTCGTAATCGTCCGGGCTGTTTAGTGTGCCTACCGTAAAGAGTACGGCTTTGGCTCCCGGCAACACTTGCGGCCACCTGTGCGAGCGTTCGCCCTTGCTCTCGTCCAGCTTTGAGACCTGCCGCGGCTCGCCGCCATTAACTGAGATCTGAGAGAGATGCTCCGAAACATGCGAAGTGTAAATAAGAGAATCGTTGCCGGCCCAGCTCAGGCCGCGGACGTCACGGACCTTGCCAAGCGCGGTCACGGGTCCGTCAAGAGACGCCTTTTTGAGTGTGAAATCGGCAACGAAGGCCAGCCAATTGCCGTCGGGCGAAAAGCTCGGCCCCGATGCTCCCTCCGTTCCGGGGAGAAGCTTGACTTCGGTATCATCGCGCTTCCGCACGTACAAGCGGCTAATACCGTCGCTCGAGGCCACAAAAGCCAGCGTTGAACCGTCGGGCGACAGCGCAACGGAGGGCCACCTTATCAGGTTCAACGCCGTCTTGGCCGGAGGCGGTATGTCGTAGCGAACAATGGCGGCCGCCTCCCGCCTCGATTGGTTGACGTAGCCAATGGCAAAAGGCAACAATGCGAGTGACGCGAGCAGGAAGATGGCAGCCGCGATCCACGGCAGTCGCTCACGCGAAAACATCGTGGATAACCGAGAAGAACGCTTATCGTTCGCGGCAGTGCCACCTTCTTTGAGAGACCTTGTTAGTTCTTCACCCGAGACGCTGTCTCGCGACAAAATTACGGTCGCGGGTTCGTCGCTAACAGGACCCGGCACCAGCGGCGTTCCATCATCGAGGCAATACAACAGGGTATCGTCAAGATAATCTTTTCTGCATTCAGGGCATCGTTTCATAGTTTCTGGTCAAATGGCGTGGTCACGGCTCAAGCCCCATCCGCCGCACGAGGTCGGCGTAGCGCGGGTCGGTGCGGAGATCATCAAAGGCGAAATGCCAGGTTATATCGTACAGATCACCGTTACGTTGTTGAAAACCCTTTTCGAGCCAAGCGAACGCTTGATCCGCATCTCCGAGACCCGCATATACAACGGCAAGAGGCGATACGGTGGTCTCCCTTCTGTCATATTTCTCTTTTAGATCATTCAGTATCTGAAGCGCTTCAGATCGTTTTTCCGTGACCGCATAGCAGTACCCTAAGCCACCTAACAATCTGCTTAACCCCTTAGATAATTCAACTGCTTTCTGAAATTCTGCCGTCGCATCTTCGTTCCGCCGCTGCTTGAGGTATGCTAAACCAAGATACTGATGTGCTGTTGGAAAGTTCGGGTCAAGTTCAATGACCTTCTTGAACTCTATAATTGCTGAATCGATATCATTTTTCACCAGATATGTGACGGCGACGTTATGATTGATAATTGTCGAAAGTGGATCGAGTTCCTGGGAGCGCTTGATCTCCGCCAATGCTTCATCAAACTTTCCTCTTACTTTGAGGTTTATGGAATACCAATGACGTGCGGTCGGATAATTTGGATTTAGACTGATGGCGCGCCTGTATTCTTCCTCGGCCTCCGCCCAACGCCACGTTTCCTCATATATGGATGCCAAGGATGTGTGTGCTTCAGCCAGCGTATTGTCAATTTGCAGGGCGCGCTCCACCGCCGCTTTAGCTTTTGGTAATACTTCGCTTGCCGGAATATCGGCATAGTCCTCCATCAATAGGTAACAATCAGCCAGTCCGACATAGCCGAGAGCGTAATTCGGGTCGCGGTCTATCGCCTGTTGAAACTCGACGATCGCTTTCTTCAACCCTTCGGCAGTCCGCTTGTTCCAGTAATAGCGACCTCGCAAATAGAATTGATAGGCTTCCGCGTTCGTCGTGTCGCGTTTCGTCAGCTGCTGCTGCTGCTCACCCGATAGCCGAAGGCGCAGCTTCTCCGTGACCTCTCGCGCGATTGCCTGCTTGACGATGAGCACGTCCGACGATTTGCGCTGGAATTCCTGTCCCCAAAGCTGAGCGCCCGTCGTGGCATCAACGAGATCGACTTGAATATTCAGTGAGTCTCCGGCCTGACGCACCCGGCCCATCAGCACAGCGCCGACGTTCAACTCGCGCCCGACCGCCTGCGGGTCGATCTCCTTTCCTTTGTACCGAAAAGCAGTGCCGCGGGCGATCACTTTTAACTGCTGAAGCTCGGTCAGGCTGTTGATCAACGCCTCCGAAATGCCGTCCGAGAGATATTCCGTGTCGGCATTGCCGCCCGCATTCTCAAAAGGCATCACGGCGATCGATTCGATCTGCTTTGTGTTTGAACCAAGATATCGGTAGGCAAAGAAGGCCCCGATCAAAAGCAAAAACGCAATCCCAAGCCCGGCAAGCAATTTAGTCTGCCCACTCAGCGGCTTCGCCGCCCGATGTGCGGAAAGGCTC
>JBBQGO010000274.1:0-4213 GCA_038323125.1 Pyrinomonadales bacterium | reverse complement strand
TTGGCTGAACTATTTCGGTAGGAGCCGGACTCGACCGGTCGGTACTTTGTTCACTGTTAGCAACAGTCGAGCCACAACCCGAGAAGGCCACCGCTCCGAATAAACCTAAAATAATGGGAAAGAATCTGTTGCGGGCCATGTTTAAATTGCCTCCAGCCTTAGCTGGAGGTCGTGTTCGGATAGCCCGCTTGCGGGCACAAGAATTAAGCTACAGGGGTGAGCCTGTAGAAAAGGCACAGCAAAGCGGGATTTCGGTTCGATCCGGATATTCCTACACGCTTACGCAGGTAGCTTTACTCTCTTGTCCGCAAAGCGGACTTCTCACACTGGCCGAACTAAGCCCGCGTCAAACTTCGATATTTGATCCGATGCGGCTGGTCGGCGTCGTGGCCGAGGCGGCGTTTGCGATCTGCCTCATACTCGCTGTAGTTGCTGTCAAAATACTCGGCATGCGAGTCACCTTCAAATGCCAGTATATGAGTTGCGATGCGATCGAGAAACCACCGATCATGGCTTATTACGACCGCGCAGCCGGCAAAGTTTTCGAGTGCTTCCTCGAGTGCCCGCATCGTATTGACGTCAATATCGTTGGTCGGCTCATCGAGGAGCAAGACGTTGGCGCCGGTTTTCAACATCTTCGCTAGGTGAACGCGGTTGCGTTCGCCGCCCGAGAGTTGGCCCACACGTTTTTGCTGATCGGCACCCGAAAAATTGAATTTCGAGACATAGGTCCTTGCATTCATCTCGCGTGTACCCAACGTAACGAAATCCAGGCCGTCGGCGATCTCATCGAAAACGGTCTTGTCCGCATTTAGCGAGTCACGGGACTGATCGACGTAGCCCAGTTTTACGGTCTCGCCCACCTTAAACGTGCCTGAGTCGGCAGTGTCCTGTCCGGTGATAAGGCGAAAGAGTGTGGTCTTACCGGCCCCGTTTGGCCCGATCACGCCGACGATGCCGCCCTTGGGCAGCGAAAACTCAAGTCCTTCGAAAAGGACCTTATCGTCATAGCCCTTTGAAACCCCGTGGGCCTCGATGACAACATCGCCGAGCCGCGGGCCCGGCGGAATATAGATCTCCAGGTCGTCCGCGTGCTTTTCCGATTCGGTTGCGACCATCGCCTCATAGTCGTTTATGCGGGCCTTCGATTTCGCGTGACGGCCCTTTGGCGACATTCTGATCCACTCGAGTTCGCGTTCGAGCGTCTTCTGCAGCTTGTCCTCGCTGCGGGCCTCCTGTGCGAGGCGAGTTCCCTTCTGGTCCAGCCACGACGAATAGTTGCCCTCATAGGGAATGCCCTGCCCGCGGTCGAGTTCCAGGATCCATCCGGCGACATTGTCCAAAAAGTAGCGGTCGTGAGTAACGGCGATGATCGTACCCTCGTACTTTTGCAGATGCAGCTCAAGCCACCCGACGGTTTCGGCGTCGAGATGGTTGGTCGGTTCGTCGAGCAGCAGGATGTCAGGTTTTTGCAAGAGCAGCCGGCATAGCGCAACGCGGCGTTTCTCACCGCCTGAAAGATTTTTGACCGGAGTCTCGGGCGGCGGGCACCGAAGTGCATCCATCGCCATCTCGAGCCGGCTGTCGAGGTCCCACGCATCGGCATGGTCCAGTTTTTCCTGTACCTGTCCCTGACGTTCGATGAGCGTTGTCATCGCGTCGTCGTCCATCGGTTCGGCAAACTTGGCGTTGATCTCCTCATACTCCTTAAGCAGGTTGACCGTAGTTTGCACCGCCTCTTCGACAACCTCCTGGACCGTTTTGGATTCGTCAATCGTCGGTTCCTGTTCCAGATAGCCGACCGAATAGCCCTTTGAGAAAACAACCTCGCCGTTATATTCCTTATCTATACCCGCGATGATCTTCAGCAGCGAAGATTTACCCGACCCGTTAAGCCCAAGCACGCCAATCTTGGCGCCATAAAAAAATGAAAGATAGATGTCCTTGAGAACAGGCTTTTTGTCGTAGATCTTACTGACCTTGACCATCGAAAAAATGATCTTGTTTGGTTCTGGATTGCTCATAGTAAAATGCGGGACGCCGGGCGGTAAATACAGATCGCGTAATTTGCCGAATTGACTAAGATATCATATCTGGAGCCGCAAGCGCCCCGCTTGCATTCGGACGGAGCCGAAAGTCCGTGGCGCTTATTTCCGCCCACCCTTAACTTGTTAACCTAATATGAGGATTAGCCTCAATCGCGTTGAAGTGTACTCAAGCAGCCCAGGTTGTTAGCCAATTGGCGAAGCTCAGCCACGCCGTGGTGCCGGAGAGCATTAGGCGGAGCGGATAGGAGACGATTAGCAGGATCGAGCCATAGAGGAAGACCCGGTTCAATTTGCCGTTTCGGTGGGTGTCATTGATCAACAGGCCAATAGCCATTACGGCGGGCACTCCAAAATAGAGGAGCGGCCCGGCGGAGGCGACAAAGTCCAGGGGAATACGTGCGATCGCGGGCGGTAAAAAGTTAACTACTGTAAGCAGCATCAGCCGCTTATGGTTTGCGGGACGTTTGCGGTAATAGACGGCTAAACCAAAAAAGATCGCAAAGATCAGAATATCCACCAGCGGAACGATCGCAAACGAAAGAGGGGATATGTCGGGTGGGCTCGACTGCGAACCAAACTTCGCTGCGGCGACCGCTGTAAAGAACCCGATCACGATGACCGCCGCCGCCAGCGCGATCCCGACCAGGCCTGCCTTCATATGGACCTTTGCTTTTTTTGAACGGATCAGCCAAACCTGAGCAATAAAATAGCCGACCCACAGCGTCATCACCAGTCCGTGCAGGTGAACGAGCGTCGACGGGAGCGGGGGAGCCCCGAACGCAAACTTCAGGTAATAGGTCCGGCCGAAACCGATTAGTACGATCAGCGGGAAAAGCACCGCGATCGCAGCAAAAAGCCGCCGGTCAAATTGCCGCCAGTCAAACGGTTCATTCATCGCCATAGGTTCTGCTCCGGATAGGTCAAAGGGTCAAACACGCGGATTTTACAACGACTTCCAAAACTTGTAAAGCAGCGTTTTCGGGAGATCCGTGATAGATCAATTCGTGTCGTGACCATTGACGAAGAATGGAATGGATCGAGGTCGTGCAGAAGTCCATCATTTTAGGGCGTGGTCGACACTACGATACTATTTCGCTTTCGTATGAAAGATCATGGGAAGCTCGTATATATTGGGCCACACCTTCGAAATGGCCATCTTGAAGTCGTTTTGTCGGAGAATTTCCTCCGTATTCTGGCCTCGTCTGTCGCGAACAATGCGGGCTTCCCCCGCGAATGGGGCGTTGGATCTCGCGAAAAAACGCCTGGGCCTCGAGAAAAACCGTCGCCGACTCGAGAAAGCGGTCTGTTAGCCCGAGAAATAAGTCCTTCGCCTCGAGAAAAAGGTCTTAAAACGCGCGAAAAAATGATCATTTCTCCAGATAAAATGATTTTATCTGGAGAAAAAGTCATTTTTTCGGGCAAGGATTGCTCCTTCTCTGCCAAGGTACTTTCCAGATTGGCGTCGAACTTTAACTAATGAATGAATTCGCTTGCGGCGGGTGCGGCTCGGACGGCTCGTTTAGCGATCACGCCTTTGGGCTCGGCGGCGGAGGACCGGCGGCAGCTGCTTTCTATCGATCGCCTTTGCGAGGCATCTTAAATACCGTGCCTGGCCAGAACGTCGAAACGCGCTGCGACCATAGCAGCGGGTAACCCGTCCTGTATCAGTTCCTGTGGGCTATGGCTCTCGATCAGAGGACGCGGAATGATGGCACAAAGGGCGAAAACGTCGGCTTCGGATTCCTTACGGTCGCGCCTGCCGACGTCGTGGAAGCGGGCGGCGGGGCCGGTCTCGGGAGTGTGAAACAGAAAATGGCCGAGCTCATGAAAGAGCACCGCAAGTTTTTTGCGTTCGGCAAGCTGACTGTTTACAGCGATAAAGTCCCGGCCGAGAACACGAAAATAAAATCCGTCGGTGTTTAGCGGTATCTCCTGGACCTCGATCTTAAAACGCGCACAGATGCTGTAAAAGTCGACTGATGACAGCGGGCGCTCGTTCCAGCCGATGTTTAACTTCGAGATCTTGTCTGTGAGAAACCGCATGGGAGTTGAGAGGAAATATGTTGGATTGTAGATCAGGCTTTTATCGACGTTGTTTTCATTTGGCTGTGGCCGTTCTGGTCTCAAACTTGAATGTTGCCGCCGCCTTATTGCAAACCGGATCC
>JBBQGO010000273.1:0-4226 GCA_038323125.1 Pyrinomonadales bacterium | reverse complement strand
TCCCCGTGGCACTCGACGGCCTGCACAAGGTGTGGGCGCGAAAGTCGTGGAAGATCCGTCCCGCAAAGGTAAAGATCCGTTTTGGCAAACCGTTTTATGCCCGGGACGTACCGGGCGTCGCCGCCCGCCAGCAAATTAACGGAGACGCTGCCGATGCCGCACCGAACGATCTGACCCGGCCGGACGATCCCGCCGTCCAGAGCGGAGCCTCGGCCGACGAAACCTACACACTCGTCACCGAACACCTGAGACAAACTATCGCCAAGATGATCGACGAAATGCGAAAGCCGGACCGCGGCTAAACCGTCCGCGATCGAGAGATCTTTCTCGGGATAAAGTGAAGACTTTTCGCGAAGGGAATGAATTTCTTCGCGAAGTTCAAGATCTTATTCGCGGTCCGCAATATATCCATCGGTAGGTTGTTTATCTTTGTCGCGATGATCGTGCCATTCGCCGCGATAGATCTACCATTGTTCGTGAGGGATCTCGCGTTGATCGTTAAGAGTACGATGTTGTTCGATACCGGCCTAACGGAATCGCGAAAGATTTGAGATCTTTCGCGAAGAATACCTGGCCCTCCGCGATTGGCAAATGCCCAATCGCGAAGAAGATCACCCGAAATTTTGGCGAAAACAGTTCATCTCGATCACCAAAAACCGTTTGTTTTTCGTGCGGATCTTCACTGCCACCACCGCACGTCCCATCTCGCCGAGCTGTGGAGTCTGTTTCAAACTCCCTTAAATTGCCTCCACCTTTAGGTGGGGACAGATGTTGAAAAGAGACAGAGCTTTAGCCCAAATATAGCAGAAAGATTTCCGATTGGCTTTACCCACTTATAGTCTGTCTTTGCTGGGCTAATGCCAAAAAGAATTATTTTCTTATGTATGTTGCTAAAGCCTGAATTCCCTTTTTTACCCAACTTTCCACCTGAAGGTGGAGGCAATTTAAATTCAGGGTGAGGTTTTGAGACAATCTCAACAGCTTTTCCGCTCGGCGTTCGGCATTAGCCGCTGAACTCATTCACCTTCCTCACGCGGATGGAAACGGTCGGGCCTTTTCTTTTGGGGCGATTTAGGTGAATATTAAAGTGAACGGTAACAATACTATGCCACTTACATCGATTATTTTTGGACTCATACTGACTCTCATCGGGCTGATCGGATATGTTTACGGGATGATGAACGGCAGTGCCAGCCCGACGGCTCTGATACCGGCTGCGTTCGGAGCGGTGCTGGCGGCCCTCGGCATAGCCGCACGTGCGAGTGAAGGGATGAGGAAGCACCTTATGCACGCGGCGGTGATAGTGGCGCTGATCGGATTTATTATGACCGGCGGGCGTCTGGTGATGAAATTTAGCGAACTGGCTATGTCGCCGGCGGTGATGTCTCAATTGGCTACGGCCGTCGTCTGCCTGATCTTTGTTATCCTCGCGGTCAGGTCGTTTGCTGCCGCCCGGCGTTCCTAGTCTTGCCGTGACGGTGCGGAAAGCCCGTTTTCGCAGTTTAGGGTCATTTCGATCGAGAGGCCGTCCCCGGTATTGCGTGCCGTGATCGCTCCTTTGTGGGCTCGTATCGCCCGCTGGGCGATCGCGAGGCCAAGGCCGATACCGCCGGTGGTGCGCTCGCGAGCTTCGGCTACACGGTAGAACGGCCGGAAGAGATTTGCCAGTTCGTGATCGGGCACGCCGCCGCCATGGTCCGTTACGCGGATCGTCGCCTTATCGTTCTTCGTTTCTAACTCAACCTCGACCGACGTTTCCTCGCCCGTGTAACGAACTGCATTTCGCAGCACATTCTCAAAAGCACTCCGCAGCAAATTGTCGCTGCCCATCACATTGCATGTGTCGGCGCGGGTGATAACCACGGATTTATCTTTGGCCTGAGCCTCAAAATTCGCATCCTCGGCGACATCATTCACCAGCGCGGTCAGGTCGATACGTTCGTGTTCCACATCGTCCGAGCCGCTCTCGAGTTTGGACAGGATGAGGATGCGCGAGATCATATCGTTTAGCTGAATTGACTCCTTTTCGATCCGGGCGAGCATCGGCGCCGATTCGGGTGTGGATTTTTGCTTGGCGATCTCAAGTGCGACATTCATTCGCCCGAGCGGTGAACGCAGTTCGTGCGACACATCGCGGGTTAGCCGCTGCTGCGACCGGACGAGATTCTCGATCCGTTCGGCCATTACGTCAAAATCTCGTGCGAGATCGGCGAGTTCGTCGCGGCGGCGTCCCACACGCTCGGCCACGCGGGTATTTAGATTGCCGTCGGCGAGTTCATGGGTCGCATCCCGGATCTTGCCGATAGGTGACGAGAGGTATCGTGCAAGGGCCCAGCACAGGCCGAGAGCGGTCAGAAGCAATATGCCGTACCGGATGAACCGGTATGGCGATTCACCAAAAAAGGGGGCCATCCTCAGCCGTTCCCACCGAACTATCAGGACGTATCTGTCACCCGGCGACAATTCGAACTGACGAGCTGAAAGCGCAGTGTCAACGTGATTTTCGATCTCCACCGCATCGGCCGCCAGTGCACGCCCCACCAGCTCGGCATAGCTCCCGGGCTCTACGCCTTCGGCGAGCCACGATCGGCCGTTGACGCCGATCAGGTCAACCTCGCGTATGGTCTCGGCCGCGCGAAGCCGTTCAAGAAACGTCGTCAGGCCGGATTCGCCCTGCGTTTGATAGATCTGCGCCGCCGTATCGGTGTACAGGTTGGTCTGGTTTCTGATCGAAACGCGCCAGCGGCTTACGACAGGTTCGGTCTGTACCGTCCAATTCAAAAAGACAGTGACGCCGACCATCAGCGAGATGGCGGCCAAAAACCAGAGAAATATCTTTACGAACAGCTTCATACCACTGTATAGATGTAACCAACAGACCTGATGGTCTTAATGCGTTCCGTCCCGTCGGCTCGGAGGCCGAGCTTTTTCCTTAGATTGCTGATGTGCATATCGAGGCTGCGGTCGTAGGGCGAGAGCTTGCGTTCGAGCACGTTTTCGCTAAGGTCCTCTTTCTTTACAATGCTGCCGGCTTGCCTGAGCAGGGCAGAAAGGAGCTCAAATTCAACCGACGTCAGATTGAGATCTACACCTTCGGACGTCGCAACACGCGACGAAGCCGAGATCTGTATACCGTCCACGTCGAGCTTTTCATTCACTTCCGGATCATCGGACGCCGAGGCCCTGCGAAGTATCGCCCGCAGCCGGGCCGCCAGCTCGCGCGGATTGAACGGTTTCGCTAAATAGTCGTCTGCCCCGATCTCGAGGCCGACTATGCGGTCCATGTCGTCGCCGCGGGCCGTAAGCATTATGACGGGCAGCTTCGACTTTTCGCGCAGGTTTCTCAAAACGTCAAAGCCATTCATTTTCGGCAGCATCACGTCGAGGATCGCCATATCATAATCCCCGGTTAGCGCCTTTTTAAGCCCGCTTGCTCCGTCGTTGGCCGATTCGATCTCAAAGCCCTCGGCACTCAGGTACTCACTTACCAGTTCGCACAGCTCTTCGTCGTCGTCGATGATGAGTATTTTGTCCATTCAGAATAAATTTTACGTTATAACGTGGTGGGGTGCCGATCTATTACAATTCTTTACAGTGTCCGGACTGGCCCGGATCGGCGGCGAAATGAATAAAGTTAGAATGTCGGCGGGCATCGACGTTACAGATGCAGAGCTCTCGGCTATCGATACGAGGAGTTATTACTTCTTAGCCTTCAATTCGCGTTCGCGTTCGACAAAGCACGCTTTGCATAGCTCAACGAACTCCTTTGTGATGGGTGAATAGTAGCCGCCGCGCAGCCTCGCCAGGCCGAGGTCCCAGTTGATGTCGGCACCTTCGATCCGCCATGTCACCACGCGGCCTTCGCGGACCTCTTTGGCGATCGCCTTGGCGCCGGCCGTACCCACGCCCAGGTTGTTTTCAACCATTTGGTTGATAGCGTCCTGGCGCGATAGCTCCATCACGATATTGGGCCTGACGTTCGACGTGTGAAAGAAGTCGTCGATCATCCGCCGTGTATTGCCGCCGCGTTCACCGAGGATAAGTTGCTCAGACCCGAGAACGGCGGCGCTGATCGACCGTTCATTGGCGAGCCGGTGGCCGGGATGGCCGATGGCAACGATCTCGTCGCTGAACAAAAGATCGGTGGTTATGCTCGAGTTTACGACCGGCAGCGAGACGAACGCGATGTCGATGTCGCCATGCGTGATCTTTTCGACCAGGGCGTG
>JBBQGO010000272.1:0-4234 GCA_038323125.1 Pyrinomonadales bacterium | reverse complement strand
TACACCGGCTTTACGTGCGAGGTTCAGCAGTTCGTCGGTGCGAAAGCTCTTTAAGATGGAAAGTGCTCCATCTTCCATCGTCAAACGCTGCAAAAAGACGGGCCCGATCAAACGATATAGATAATATGCCGCGCCATGCCGGTGAAGATCAATAATAATAAATCGTTTGCCGGCCACCCGCCGCATTTCCCGGATAAGAGTTACGGCATGCTCGTCATCCAGGTGATGCAGGAAGAGCGAACATATTACGAAATCGAAGCTTCCATCGCCAAACGGCAGCGCCAGGGCGTCGCATTGCACCCCATGGATGCCGCTTTCATCCCGAAGCGTGTTGATCGCGCGGGCCGCTTCGGGATTCAATTCTGCTCCAACGAGAAATGACTTCACATCACGGAATATCGCCTTGGCCGTCATCAGCAACTCGCCTGATCCGGCCCCGACGTCAAGTACGGAAACAGTGCCTCCTTCGTATGCTTCGGCGTCGAGCGAGAGCCTGAGGGCACGTGAGTCGCCGAGTAAGCGATTGATCAGTTTGGCTTCTTTTTGCCAAAGAGTGTATTCCGCGGGTGTGTAATCGCCGGTATCGAGCCTTTCGGGTTGGGTGCTTCGCTGTCTGAATTTGCGGAACATATCAAACCTTTTCGAGCACGAGGGCACTGTTCTTGGATCCAAATCCGATGCAGTTGCATAGGGCCAGATCGACGCGGGCGGTCCTTGAGGTATTTGGAACATAGTCAAGATCGCATTCCGGATCGGGCTCATCCAAATTGATCGTCGGCGCGAGTTTTCCTGATTTGAGTGCCAATAGTGCAGCGCCCAGCCCCGCGGCGCCGCTTGCCCCCTGCGGGTGGCCGATCTGCGACTTGGTGGCCGACATCGGCACGTTGTACGCATGATCGCCGAGGGCGAGTTTGACCGCATTCGTTTCGATCCTGTCATTGAGTACGGTGGACGTGCCGTGCAGATTGACGTAATCAACATCGTCAGCGCCGCGTCCGGCATCTGCAAGTGCGAGTGACATCGCCCGTGCGGGCTCAATGCCTGTGTCCTCGAGCCTAACACGATGATATGCATCGCACGTAGAGGCGTATCCCGTTATTTCGGCATAGATATCGGCACCTCGGGTTCTCGCACCCTCGAAACTCTCCAGGATATAGATCCACGATCCTTCGCCAAGGACGATGCCCGACCGGTCGCGCGAAAACGGCCGTGACGCCCGGTGCGGTTCGTCGTTCCACTCATCGGTCAAGACTGTCATTACCTCAAATCCGGCGAGAATGCCCGGTGCAAGCGGGGCATCGACCCCGCCCGCGATCATAATGTCCTGCCGTCCCGCCGCGATATGCTGTGCCGCGTAAAAGATGGCATCGGTCGAACTGGTACAGCCCGTCGAAACGACATGCGAGAGCCCGCGAAGGCCAAATGCCATCGAGATCTCGCTCGAAAGCCCGCCATGTGTTGACGAAGGGATGACATAAACGCTCGCCTGGGTTTTGGGTCCGACGTACCAGTAGGAATACTGCTTCTCCGTAAAAGCGAGTCCGCCGCCGCCGGTACCGATCTCGACCCCGATAGAGCGCTTCTGATCGAGTGTTAGCTCGTCCGGCGAGATCTTTGCATCCTCGAGGGCCTGGCGGGCGGCCGCGAGAGCGAGGGGAACGGTGCGGGCAACATGTTTGCGGTCCTTTGGGTTCATCTCCGCTTCCCAATCGAAGCCTTGTACCGCAGCGGCGATCTTGACCTTTGAATCGGATACGTCAAAGCTATCGATCCGCCGAACACCGCTCGCACCGGACGCGAGAGCTTGCCAAAATGCATCTCGGCCAATGCCTATCGGCGTTACACAGCCCATACCCGTGATCACTACACGGCGCGGCGGTGAAAGATGTTTCATCAGTGGTCTCCGTTTCTCTCGTCAAGATCAATTTCTAATATTCGAGGATAACACCGCAGTGTGTGCTAAAAACAGAGTTGTGGGTGGAAATGTGATCCTTGGCGGTTGATTGGGTGGGGCGACGAGTATGTCTCGTCTTCCGGCTCAAAGCTGATGCACTGAGCTCCAGCTCTTGTCATACGGTAAACGCCTTGAGTGGAAGTGCAAGTGTTTGTTAGCCTCGTTCACGAGGCTTCCAGACGGGCCAATAGTCACGTTACTTTAGAACCTATGTCATACCATAGATTTTGCTCGAAATGCCGGCCGCCGAGCGGAAAAGCTGGGCGTTTCCTAAGATGTTAAAAAAGGGATCGGCGGCTCGGCGGCTGTGCCGTGAAAATGGGCGGCACAGCCGGGACATTCAGGATAGGCAGTGCGGGCGAAGCACAGCTTCGCTGCTCGGCGATTTCGGCAAAGCCCTGTATTCACGGCATCGGCGTTCGTGTGTTTCGCGAGCAAAATTCTTCTCGGAGAAATGATTTCGTTAGCGGATCAATGATTTTATTAGCGGCGAAGTGATTTTATTACTGGCGAAATGATTTTATTAGCGGAGAAATCATTTTTCCCGCCGGCGAAATGATTTTGCTAGCAACAAAGTGATTTTATTAGTAGCGAAATGATTTTATAACGGGCGAAATGATTTTTCTTTACAACAAAGTGACATTGTTGTATGGACAAATCGTTCCGGCAAGAAGATTGGCCCGCGTTCCAGTAAGGTCTTAACTGGTGATGGAGAACGGCTTAGCGGCGGCGTGACGTAAACGGCATGGTGCCTTATCTGCGTTGATCTGCGGACGAATTCAGCGTCGAAAAACGAAGTCTCGCAGGTAATCAGGATCCCGGTCGTTTTGCCTATTAAGAAGCGGCCGTCCGGCCAGAAACCGGCGCGTTCGGGTCCACCGGCGGGAGAACTCTCACCACGACTACCATCGATTGTTTTTAGTTACCTGGTTACTTCGCTTACGATGCGGCCGTTTATGATGGTGCCGGTGCAGTGGGTGGTCCATTCGAAAGGGTCACCGTCGTACATTGCGAGGTCGGCGTCTTTTCCGATGGCTATTGAGCCGATGCGGGAATCCAGGCCGAGGATGCGGGCGGCGTCGATGGTGATCAGTGCCAGGGCGTCGCTGCGTGACAGACCGTTGGCGGCGGCCATCGCGGCCTCAAAGAGGACGACGCGGGTTTTTGGCACGTAGCCTTCGTAACCGCTCTGGAGGGCGACGGGAATGCCGGCTGCCTTTATCTTTGCCGGGTTTTCGAGCGATAGCGATCGCGTGTCGCCGCCCGCACGGGCCATTGTCGGATGGACTATGACCGGGTAGCCCGATTCCTTTATCTCATCCATTACAAGCTGTGCCTCGCTGACCCCGTCGAGTACTATTCGAATGTTAAATTCCTTTGCGATGCGGATCGCGGTCATGATGTCCTGAGCCATGTGGGCCGTGACCAGCAGCGGTATTTCGCGTTTTATCACCGAGGCGAATGCCAGCGATTTGAGGTCCTTGGCGGGTTCGGTCTTTTTGATATTCTCCTGTGCCTTGATCAGCTCACCGCGTAGCAGTGCCGCCTGTTTGGCACGGGTGCCGGGCGATTTGCCCTGGCCCTCGTTTGCCGCGCTGCCGAATGTCACAGCGATCATTGCGGTCGGTACAATGGTGGCCTCGTCGACATTCTTGCCCCAGGTTTTGGCGATCATCGTTTGGCCGGATACCAGGGCGGACGGCTGATGTCCGGTGTGTATCGTCGTCACGCCAAACTCACGCAGCCATTCGATCAATTTCTCTTCGGCGTTGTATGCGTCGGTCGCTCGCAATTCGGGCTGAATGGGTCCGCTGGCTTCGATCGCCATTTGATCGTGAGGTTGATTGAGATAGCCGTTCAACCCGACAACGGTGTGAGCGTCGATCAGGCCGGGTGTTACGACGCGGGCCGAGACCACTTTATAACCCGCCGGTATCCTTATCTGTGCGGCAATGCCGACAGCCTCGATCTTGCCGTTATTTATCAGGACGACGCCATTCGTAATGGGCTCACCAGCCATGGTCCACACGGTTTCGCCCCGGACGGCTATCTGCTGCGCCATTGTGGTGAAGGCGAAGAGGATCAACCACAGAGAACACAGAGAGCACAGAGACAATATGCGTAGGGCCGTTCTCGTCGTTTGCCTATTTAAATTTTCGTTACAGTTCATATATATCATTTTACAACGAAAAAACAGGGATAATAAAAAAAAGGACGTTTTTTGCATTTTGCTTTTTTAATTTGGCTAATAAATAACAGTACACCAACCAAAACACCCTC
>JBBQGO010000271.1:0-4273 GCA_038323125.1 Pyrinomonadales bacterium | reverse complement strand
GAGGGACCAGGTGGACACAGCAGTATTTGTGTCGCCGCCTGCATTTGCGGATCTGACAATAAATCTCCTCGGGCCGGTTAACATCTACCGCGATGCCGAGCGGCCGTTCGCACCCGACGCATGGACAACCCGGCGCGCGCGCGATATTTTCTGTTGCGTTGCCACCAGCAAACATCGCCGTGTGGCAAAAGATGTCTTGATCGATATTTTCTGGGAAAACGAAGATCCTGCCTCGGTCGAGAAGAACTTCCATCCGACCATTTCGCATATTCGCAAGGGTTTGAACAGTCGCCAGACGTTTAAGCAGAACTTCCTTATATTCCGGGACGGTGCATATCAGCTAAATCCCGAAGTCAGTTATTCCATCGATACCGAGGAGTTTGAACTTTCAGTAGCCGCAGCCGAAAAGGCAAAACGTGAAAAAGACCCCGATAAGCTTCGCGAGGCTCTAGAACGAGCAAATACCTTATACCGCGGCGAGTTTCTCGAAGGCTCGTACGACAGTTGGGTCGAGGAACGGCGCCAGTTCTATGGCGAGCAGCACCTGCGAATGTTGGGGGCTCTGGCGAAATTGTCGTTTTCGGAAAAGAGATGGGCGTCTGTAATAAAGATCTGCGGTGAGATATTGGCGTCTGATCCGTTCCGTGAAGATGTCCACAGGCTTATCATGAAAACCTATGCCGCCCAAGGAAAATCCGCCTCGCTTAAAAAGCACATCGATGAAATGTCTAGTCTTATGAAAACCGAACTCGGCATTGAACCCGGCGCCGAAACCCGCAAGACGTACAAAGACCTGATGAGCTGATCGACTTCTCAACCCTGTCCTCAAGTCGCCCTCAACCCACACTTTCCTGTCTCAACTATTTCTCAAACTAATGGGAGTAATCTCGTTTGCAAATGGATTTTCAGATTCTTTTGCGAAGGAGATAAACAGTGAAACCAGGGAATAAGTCTTTAGCTCGCCAAGCCACAGGGCTGCTTTTTATAGCCACTTTCATAGTTGCTTTTACAGCTAGCATTTATGCCTCGACCTTGAGTCCAAACCTGCAGAACAAGTTAGCGAACGCGGCCGACGGTGTCTCTATCGGAATGGTGATCGTCTCGTTCAATACGACGAACGGCCTCCAGGAATCGCACCTAAATGTTCTTCGAGCGGTCGGCGTGAACGGAGGGCAGACATTTCCGATCCTCGGGATGGTTGCACAGCCGATGACAGCGGGGCAGGTTCGCGCTCTTGCGGGAAACAGTGCGGTACGCTCGATCTGGACGAACGACAAGCTCATTTATTACATGAGCCAAGCCCGCACAATGGCCGGTGTGGATAAAATTCGTTCCGATAGTTCGTTTTCGTTCCGCAATGGCGGTATGCCGGTTTCCGGAGCGGGAGACTTTTCCGTGCTTGTGATCGACTCTGGTATCGACGCGACGCATGCCGACCTGCAGTTCGGCTCTAAGGTGATACAGAACGTGCATCCGGTGCTTGCAACCAGCACGGTCTCTGGCTTCACGCCTAATGTCACTCTTGAAAATATACCGAATACTGACGAAACGGTCGGGCATGGAACTCACTGTGCCGGTATCGTCGGCGGGACGGGCGTTCGCTCGGGAGGTCTTTACGGCGGCGTAGCTCCGGGAGTCAAACTGGTCGGCGCCGGTCTCGGTGCGGGAATCCTCGTCGTTAATCCGTTGGGTGCCTGGGAATGGGGGCTGGCGAATCAAAGCCGCTACGGTATTCGCGTCGTTACAAATAGCTACGGCCCACTCGGGGGCGGCGAATTCAACGCCGACCATCCCATAACCATTGCCAGCCGCATTGCATACGAGCGAAACATGACGGTCCTGTTCGCAGGCGGTAATGATGGCGAAGCAAAGGATACGTTGAGTCCTTATGCTCAGGCTCCGTGGGTTATCGGTGTGGCGGCAGGGACCAAAGAGGGAACGTTGGCCGGTTTTTCGTCACGTGGGACACCTCGCAGCGAACGGCTTAGCGACAATAACCCCCTGAACGACAACGACGCGCCCACTCTCACTGCTCCCGGAACCGGTCGCGCCTTCGAGTCCAACGCCGGACGCTTTACTTCGGCCATCGCCTCGACCCGTTCTACGCTCAACCTCACGGCAAATGGCTTAGATGCTGACACTGAACTGGCACCCGGGCTGATTCCGTTTTACACGCAGATCTCCGGGACCTCGATGGCGACACCGTTCGCAGCGGGTGTCGCCGCCCTGATGCTGGACGCTGACCCAACCCTCAACCCTGATGAGATCAAGCAGATAATGATCGATACGGCTTCGCGAATGCCGGGTTACGAGGATTACGAGGTTGGAGCCGGATATATCAATGCTCACGCCGCCGTGGATAAAGTGTTCAACCGCTCAAAGAATTATCGTAGTTTTCAGGACGTAACCTTTAACGCGGTCTTTGGAGAAGAACGACCTGCTCAGCAGAATTTCCATATTGATTTTGACCCGGCGGTTTCGGGGCCGGGATCCGCAAATTCGCACACGTTTACGGTCGAGCCGAACATAAACGTACTTGACGTGTCAGCTACCGTCGACACGTTTGCAGAAGAAGGCACGGGCAATTTTGTCGGGGTCCGAATTACGAGCCCGAGCGGCGTCAATTATTCGACTGCGATCGAAACGCCGGTCGTCGGCAGCGATAAGCGACAGATCGTCGTGCTCAACCCCGAAAGCGGGTCGTGGACGATGGAGGTTCGCGGAGCTCGCGGGCTCGCCGCCGCACCGCAAGCATCCTCGCCGACCCAGGCGGCTGCTCCCGGGCCGGTTGACGGCAACATAGTTCAGGTCCGATTTATCCTTCCCGTAATTTCCGACATCATCGGGCATCCTCAGCAAGCAGCTATCGAATCTGCGATCAAAAGTCGCTTCATCGATACATACTCCGACGGTACATTCCGGCCGAATTCCCTGGTAACCCGCGAAGATCTTGCACGTTCACTGATTCTGAACACTTCGTTGCGGCAATCGCTAGGATTGTCGCCGAAGTTCGGCGATGTTTCCGGAAGTTTCTTGAATATTGCGGAAGCCGTGACCGCAAGGGGTTCGACACTTCGCGATTACGACTTCGTTCCGACAGGAATGATGGGTTTTACCGGAACATCGTTTGATCCGGCCGCCAGCATTAATCGGCTCGATCTCGCCGTCGCTTTTGTCAAAGCGGTCGGTCGGGACGCCGAGGCGAGAGCGTTGGCTAACACGGTTGTAACGTCGGGGGGCATCGCTTTAACAGACAACAGCCAGATTCCCAGCTCCCTCCGCGGATACGTTCAGGTCGCCATTAACAGGGGATTGCTCGAAGCGTTTCCGGCAGAAGTCAGGCAGATCGGGCCCGGACAGTTCATAGCCTTGCCGGGGCCGCGATTCGAACCAACCACAACAGTAAATCGAGGAACGCTCGCCGAAAAATTAACGATCTACCGCCAGCTTTTTTCGACCGGTGGTTAGGATTCATTCCTCGCGGGGCAAGGAACGGTAAACGCGCGAGCTCAAAGCTCTGCTTATGGGCTCGCAGTTTCAAATAAGACTTTCCAAACATAATTCAAAACATAAAAAGGAAATCGGAGGAAGAATGAAAAGCATTGTTAAAAGAAAGCGTGGCAGTTTAAAGCTGAAATTGGTCGCCGTTGCGACCGCAACCGTAGCCGTATTTGCGATCATGTTGCAGCCTTTCGCCACAAGCGAGGCCGCACCCGGCGTGAGCGATCCCATTAAGTCTATGTATAAGAGAACTGCGCCGCAGTTCGATCTGAACAATGTGCGCAACCTGCCTCCCGTACGGCAGGCGACGGGGGCTCAACTGGCGGTGTTTGAAAACCTCAAGGCATCGCTCGACGCTCCGAATATGACGGCTCGCTGGAATGATAATGCGGGTTCGCCTGACGTAATGTACGATTTTGCAACAGCTCCGTCCGAAGGAACACCGGAAGCTGCTGGACGAGCTTTTATCGAACAGAACGCGTCGCTCTTTGGGGTTAGTGATCTTAACAATTTCCGTGTATTTAGTCAGAAGGACGCTCTTGGCGGACACCTGATCCGGTTTCAGCAGACCTTTAACGGTGTCCCGGTGAGTGGCGGCGGTATTGGGCTCGTCTTGAACGACCGCAAACAGGTGATCATGGCTTCCGGACCATTCTTTAGGGATGTTGCCGTGAACACTCAGCCGTCCTTGTCTGCGGCTCAGGCAAGAGACGCCGCTGGCGCCGACCTACAGCAATTCGCTCTATCGATACCAGCAGCAGCCACACAGTAT
>JBBQGO010000270.1:0-4297 GCA_038323125.1 Pyrinomonadales bacterium | reverse complement strand
ACATCGCTGACCTTTTTTGCTTCGGCCTCGGTAACGCCATCCGATCTCAGGTAAACGACGATGGTGGATAATGCTGACGCGAATGATCCGTCGGTGCTTATTTTCCGGTCATTAAGAATATAGGATTCATCCTGGCCCTTGGCGGTGATGAGAGCGTCGGCGACATTTGCGGGGACGCCATCTTCCTTTAATTGGCCCGCAACGCGTTCGTTCACTCTAAACGAACCTGTGGCGAGCTGTTCCGGCGTCGCTTGCTGCTTCTCGCCCACCGTCGCGCCAAAATAGAGTACAAAGAACGATAGCCCCGTAAGAGTCATACCGATCGCCATCTTTGTCGGCGTCGACGGCTCCTTGCCGCGTTTGTCCAGAAACCCCCAGAACCATACTAGGGGAAATGTCAGGATAATGATCCACATCGGGTTGATCGCGTTTGAGATCGTACCCGTTACGTTCCAGGCGGTGTTGTCATCGGCCCAGTATGTGAGCGTTGACCCGTTTTGATGAAACACCATCCAGAAGACGATAACGATCAAAAAGATCACGATCAGCGCCATTACTCGTTTCCAATCAGGCACCGAATCCATCAGGCTCTGCTTGTTGCGGGCTCGGCCTGCTTCGGTTCCCTCGTCCTGACTGCTAATGCCATGCGGAGGAGCGTCAACTGCCGTCGCAGCAGTATCAGCGGCCTGGTTCGCCCGTGCGGCTTTACGGTTAGCCAGAGCATTCGGATCCTCGACAATATTCTTGTATTTCCATAGGATGGCGACCGAGATGACCATCCCGAACGCCGCCACTGCAAAAGCCGCGTGAAAACCAAAGTACTGACGGACGATCTCCATAACGATCGGCGCTAAAAAAGCGCCGACGTTTATGCCCATGTAGAAAATGTTGTAGGCCCGGTCCTTGAGGTGGCTGCCCTCCGGATAGAGGTTGCCGACCATCGTCGATACATTTGGTTTAAAAAAACCGTTACCGATAACCAAACAAGTTAGAGCGAGATAAACGGCCCAGAGCGTCGGGATCGAGAGCAGTCCGTGGCCGGCCATAAAGAAGAAACCGCCGATCATCACGGCTTTTCGATATCCCGTAAATCTGTCGGCGATAAATCCGCCGATCAGCGGACTCGCATAAACGAACATCAGGTAATTGGCATAGAGGCCCGTCGCCTGGCCGCTCGTCCACCCAAACCCCTCCTTCGGATCCTGTAAATAAAGCGTAAAAAGGGCCAACATCGAATAGAAGCTGAACCTTTCCCACATCTCAGTCCCGAACAGAGCATAAAGCCCGATGGGGTGCTTGCTAACGTCGCCGGTTAAACTATTGTCGTTTATCGTCTCTGCGTTTGCGCTCATCGATTACCTTCCTTGTTAGTTTTAGTTTTTGAGAATAGTTAGGCAAAATATAGCAGATAAGCCATTTAACTAAAAGGTAAACTATGCGTATACGAAGTTTAATATTGATTTCTGCTTTGAGCGTGCTGATGATAGTGCCGGCAACTGCGTCTGCGCAGGCGTCCCGGACCCGCGTATCGGCCGCTGAGGTCAATGGAACGTTCAGAATGAACTTTCGCGGTAAGTACAAGGAGATGTCTAACGAGATCAAGGTACTTGCACTCGGCGGCGGTAAGGTCCGTATCGCCCTTGATCTGATATATCCGTACACGCTCAATGACGGTGAGATGACGGTAAACCTTGGCAGTCTTGACGGCGAAGCATCGATCGAGGCCGACACCGCGGTCTACCGGTCCGCGGAGTTTGGCGAATGCCAGATCACATTTAAGTTCGTCCGGCCCGGCACGCTGAGGATCACCCAAGACGGTTCGGACGCCGACTGTGGCTTTGGCCGCAACGTAACGTCTGAAGGCTCATATCGTAAGGTGAGCAGTAAAAAGCCCAAGTTTGAGGATACCAGGAGTGAAATATGATTCTCGCGATCCTAGCGATCTGGTTCGGATATAAAAAGGCACGAGACACAGGACGCAACGCCGTACTGTGGGCGGTGATCTCAGGTGCAGCGTTTATCGGAGCCCAGTTGATGGCCGGTCTAGGTATCGGGGTATTCATCGCACTCGGGATCGAACTGTGGGGGTGGAGCGAAACTGTCTACGATGATTACCAGTTCGTTATAACAATTGCTTCGCTCGTCGCGGGCATCGTCACGATCTTGATCATTTTTAAATATCTCGATCGTGTTGCCAGCGATCCTGCTGCGGTGGAGAAGCCGCCACCGCCGCCGACATTCTAAACAGCGAGAAGAGTAGACGCGGTACGTCCTCGTATGTCGATGCCCCCATTATACTCATCAACCGCGAGTGTCGTTTGCGGGCGAAAAAGGATTACTCTAAACTAATCACTTGATGTGCCCTTGTAGCTCAACGGTTAGAGCAGCGGACTCATAATCCGTTGGTTGTAGGTTCGAATCCTACCGAGGGCATACCTTTCACTTTCCTCCCCCGTCTTAACTTTCAAATTTAATATCGAACTCAGCGTGATTGGTACTCTCACGTCCGTCGTACATACCCGGGTCTCGCGGCTCCACCTTCCTTTCTGCAAACTTGATGATACTTTTTCCGATCTTTTATCGCCTTAATGTTTGAAGGCCAGACGTAGTCGCGGCCGCGAATATTTTATAAACAGGTTGGACAACTAAGATGGCGACAAATTTTGCAGCAGCGGAGCTCGTTGAGAGCAAACCGACGGCCCGGAGCGAACGGCTCTCATTTGAACACAGCTTTTTCCTTACAGTAGCGGGGCTTTTCCCGGTGATCACGATCATTGGCTTTGCACCCTCATATTATTTTAAAGCGGCGTTCAACTCACCGCCGGTCCCGAGCGTACTCGTTCACGTCCACGGCATGGTCATGTCGTTGTGGATAATCCTGTTTAGCGTGCAGGCGTACCTTATATCGTCAAAACGAATAAAGCTGCATATGACCCTGGGGATGTCGAGCATCGTTCTTGCGGCGGTGATGATCGTTACCGGAATTATGACGGGAGTCGCCGCCGCAACACGCGGGTCGGGGTTTCCGGGTTATGATCCGATGGTGTTTATGAGCGTGCCATTGACCGGAATGATCATGTTCGCTGTTATTTTTGGAACCGCCATCTATTACCGCAAAAAGGCTGCTGACCACAAGCGCCTGATGCTGGTGACGGTGCTGATCTTTCTGTCGCCATCGATATCACGCCTGCCGCTGCCGTTCATACCCGTGCTTGGCTCGATCTGGTTCTTTGGCCTGCCAGCATGCACTGCTGATCGGCGACACGTATCGAACCGGTAAACTTAACCGTGCGTTTTTATATGGAGTGCTGGCGTTGAGCTTTGTCGGGCCCCTCGCCTTACTGTTCACCCGCACCGAGATCTATATGAGCTTTGCGAGGTGGATCACGGGAGTCTGAGCCGGGTATTATTGAAAGATTATTTCTTCCAGGCAACGATGTAGGCTCCGCTTTGAAGCTTGTCGATGAGGTCATCCGCGACCGAGTTTTCGACCGCGAGACAGCCCTCGGAACGCCCGATCCTTCCGGTTTGACGGATAAAAGCATCAGAGACGTAATCGGCCCTGTGCAGCACAATGGCCCGGTCGAGGGCTTTCGAGTTTGTAGCGTCGAGGCCCTCAAGCCGCATCGACCTGCCGTGAGCTCCGGTATATTCGCCGAGTGAGCGGTATATCCCTAGCGAAGAGCTGAACGAACCATCCTCGTTCGAAAAGACATCGGCGATGCCGTCATCCCCCGCACCCTCAGACCCCCGGCCGTGCGAAACGTAGTATGTGTCCACGCGGTTCTCCACAATATCGAAAACGTAAAAACGCTTCTTAGTCGACGGCTGATTGAAATCTACGACCGCCCAGTAGCGGTTTTTTGCATTAGGTATGGTCTTCAGCACGTGATCGACGAGCCGCCTGGCGGGCACGCCCTGACCTGCCGCTGCCGCGAGTTTTAGAAAAACATCGGTACCCCGGGCCGGCACGCTGCTGTTCTGAGTTGGCGGGGAGGTTTGTGACCGCACCCGCGGATTTTTATCGCTGGTCTGTGCTGTCAGGATCAGCTGCAAGGCAACCAAAAGGGAGATGGCGATGGGAATATACACTTTTTTGACGTAGGAAGAAACGGCCATAAAGTTTAGAAAATGATGCCTTTCTGAGGTGAATTGGGTAAAAGAATAAGATGGTTTGGCAGCTGGGTGGGTTGTAAACAGTTTAGGCAACGGAGCGGCAAATGCCCCTGGGTGCTAGCCAACAAAGATCAGCAAAACGCCCGATGGGTCCCAGACATGAAAAACGGCAATGTCGTCG
>JBBQGO010000269.1:0-4302 GCA_038323125.1 Pyrinomonadales bacterium | reverse complement strand
ACCGAGGACCCCGGTGATGTGGTGCGGTGGAATACCGGCCCCGACTGAGGCTCCGCCGGCCGTCGGATTCGACGACGTCACGTACGGATAGGTTCCATGATCGACATCGAGCAATGTCGCCTGGGCACCCTCGAGCAGAATCTTCTTATTCGCCCGGCGTGCCTCGGCGAGGAAATGGGACGTTTCGGAAACGAACGGCCGAAGCCGTTCGACGAGTGGGAAGATCTCTTCGAGGATCTCGTCTGCACGAAGCGGCTGCTGGCCAAAGAGTACGATGATCCGATTGGCCTCCTCGAGATTGCGCTCGATCCGCAGCTTCAGCAATTCCGGCGACATCGCATCAGCAACGCGAATACCGCGCCGTCCCGCCTTATCCTCGTACGCCGGACCGATGCCGCGAAGTGTCGTGCCGATCTTTTCGTTGCCCAGCCTCTCCTCTGAAGTGTGGTCGAGTGCCCTATGATATGGCATTATCAAATGCGCCCGGCTCGACACTTTGAGCCTGTCGGGCGTGATCGAGATTCCCTTTTCAGTGATCTGATCTACTTCTTCAAAAAACGCTTTTGGATCGATGACCATCCCGTTGCCCAGAACGCAGATCTTGTCGGGATGAATGATGCCCGATGGCAGCAGCCGCAATACGAACGCCTTGTCACCAACGTATACGCTATGCCCCGCATTATGGCCGCCCTGATATCGCGAAACGATATCAAAGCGGTCCGCCAAAAGGTCAACGACCTTGCCCTTCCCTTCATCGCCCCACTGGGCGCCGATTATTACGATGATCATAGTTTTTTAAAATGGACAGTTGATAGTTGATAATTGACAATTTGGTGTCGCTCTCGCGAATCCTTCGAAGGTTGTGATTTTAGCCATCAGACAGCAATCGGTGAATTGAATTGTTAGAAAAATGGACAACTGATAGTTGACAATTGACAATGGGGTGTCGCTCTCGCGAACTCTTCCAGGTATTGATCGCAGCTATCTTTTTCGCGAACTCTCCGAGGTTTTGATCGCAGCGGTCAGAATCCTGATGAGTTCCTTACAGTCCGCAAGCAGTAACTCGGTTTGTTCGGACGTCAAATAGTCAGCATCACGTAAAAGGCACAACCAATATTCGGTCTCCACCGCTTCCTTGAGCGCGATAGACAATTTGCTTATAAAATCCGGAAGGGATTGAGCATGGTTCGCTTCCGCGACATTCGCTCCTATAGAGGTTCCTGACCTCAACATTTGTTTGGACAGGACGTATTCCTTCTCTTCCGATCTGAGAAGCTTGTAAGCCTTGACCGTCCTCAACGCAAATGAGTACGATTTCGTCTTCAGCGGATTCTCTCTGAATTGTCCATTATCCATTGTCACTTATCCATTAGTCAGGAAAGCGTCCACTTATACAATTCCACATAATTCCGGGCGGCGTTTTCCCATGAATTATCGATCCTCATGCCGTTACGCTGTATCTGCGCCCAGGTTGTTTTATCTTCGTAGGCAAATCGTGCCTCGTAGATCTTTTCGAGCAATTTGTCGGAGCGGAACGGGATAAACTTGAAACCGTTTCCCAGCTTCGTGACGGCATTCCAATTCTCGACTGTATCGTCGAGGCCTCCGACAGCCCGCACGATCGGAACCGTCCCGTACCGCAGGGAATACATCTGATTAAGCCCGCACGGCTCAAATTTCGAAGGCATCAGGAACATATCCGCACCGGCCTCGATCAGATGGGCCAATTTTTCATTGTATCCGATATAGACACCGACCCGCGACGGAGCGTGATCGCGAAGAGCCTGTAAAAACTGTTCTGAGTCCTTTTCGCCTGAACCGAGTGCGATGAAAAAGCCGCCGGCCGCCAATATATCGCCTGCCCCCTGACGGTTCAGTTCGACGCCCTTCTGCGGTGTCAGACGTGTGACACATGCAAAAATGGGGCGGTCGAGCTCGTTCGGCAGGCCGAACTGTTCGAGCAGTACCCGCTTGCACTCGACCTTTCCGGCAAGATCGTCTATCGAAAAATGGGCTGGAAGCTCCGGATCGGTCGCCGGGTTCCACACTTCGTAATCGACACCGTTCGTGATGCCGATCAGACGGTGTGCACGCTGCCGCGTCAGCCAATCGAGGCCGTAGCCGAATTCATGTGTCTGTATCTCATGAGCATATCGCTTTGAAACGGTCGACAGTGTGTCCGAGGCCTCGAGCCCGGCCTTCATCGCCGAGGCATACCCGTTAAAGCTAAAGGCATTTCGCGACCTTGTGGTCGTAAAGCCGAGGGCAGGCAATTCCCCGAGCCCAAAGCCGCCCTGATAGGCCATGTTGTGAATGGAGAAAACGGTTCGAGTGTTTCGCCAATAGGGCTTGTAGGCCCGACGAGCGTCGAGTTCAACGGCGGCAAAACCGCAGTGCCAGTCATTCAGGTGAACGATGTCCGGTGCCCGGCCTATAAGCTCTAACAGAGCTAGGGCCGCATGATTGAAGAAAGCAAAACGCTCGTAATCTTCGGTATAACCATAGATCGAATCACGATGAAAAAGTGAAGGAGCGTCGATCAGAAAGGTCGGCGAACCGTTTGCCTCGCTGTAGAAAGCCTTTGCGTGATAGGGTCGGCCGCGCCAGGTGACCCAAAGGTCATCGATGGCCTGGCTCCAGAGATATTCGCCTTTGGTCTGCAAGTAGCACGGGGTGATGAGAAGCGAGTCGATGCCGATCTGCTTCAATGCCTTGGGCAAAGCGCCCGCAACGTCGGCAAGCCCGCCCGTCTTAGAGTATGGTACTGCTTCAGAAGAGATGATCGCGACGCGCATAGATAAAAAAGTGGCCAGTTGCCGGTGGTCAGTCGTCAGAAGCATCTGACCCAACTCACTGACTACTGACCACTGACCACTGACGACTGACGACTGACTAAGTTTGCATCGACGCCAGAAACTCGGCGTTGGTCTTGGTTTTAGACAGTCGTTCCAAAACGACTTCCATCTGCTCGACAGGCGAGAGCGGATTGAGAACACGCCGCATGACCCAGATACGATTAAGATCCTCAGGACTGAGAAGCAGTTCTTCCTTGCGGGTTCCTGATCGCTGCAGATCGATCGATGGGAACAACCGTTTGTCCGAGAGCTTGCGGTCGAGGTGTATTTCGGAGTTACCGGTACCCTTAAACTCTTCAAAGATCACATCGTCCATACGCGAGCCCGTGTCGATAAGCGCGGTGGCTATGATGGTGAGGCTGCCGCCTTCCTCAATGTTTCGGGCCGCACCAAAGAAACGCTTGGGACGCTGCAATGCGTTTGAGTCGATACCACCCGACAGGATCTTGCCAGACGGCGGAACGACCGCGTTATGTGCCCGCGCGAGGCGCGTGATCGAGTCGAGCAGGATCACTACGTCGCGTTGATGTTCAACCAGGCGCTTTGCCTTTTCGATGACCATATCCGCGACCTGTACGTGGCGGGTCGGCGGTTCGTCAAATGTCGACGAGATCACCTCGCCCTTGACCGAACGCTGCATGTCCGTAACTTCCTCAGGACGCTCATCGATAAGCAAAACGATGAGAGCGACCTCAGGATGGTTTTCGGTAATTGAGTTTGCGATCGTCTGAAGGAGCATCGTCTTACCGGTTCGCGGCGGAGCGACGATCAGTGCACGCTGGCCTTTGCCGATCGGTGTTACCAGATCGATGACGCGGGCAGAGATCTTGTCCGAATCGGTCTCGATCTCCATGTTGAGCTGCTCGTCCGGATAAAGCGGCGTCAGATTGTCAAAGAAGATCTTTTCGCGTGAAGTCTCAGGAGCCTCAAAATTGATCGCCTCGACCTTGATCAGCGCAAAATAACGCTCGCCCTCTTTTGGAGGCCTGATCTGGCCAGAAACTGTATCGCCGGTGCGAAGGTCAAACTTCCGTATCTGCGATGGGCTAACGTATATGTCGTCCGGCCCCGGCAAATAGTTGTATTCCGGGGCACGCAGAAATCCAAA
This sequence comes from Pyrinomonadales bacterium, assembly GCA_038323125.1. Taxonomy (GTDB): domain Bacteria; phylum Acidobacteriota; class Blastocatellia; order Pyrinomonadales; family Pyrinomonadaceae; genus OLB17. The sequence continues at coordinate 339 of JBBQGO010000269.1, read as the reverse complement.
GCCGTCGGGTAACGTTTCGAGCACGCCCTCGGAGAAGATAAGCCCGCTCTTTTCGGTCTGAGCAGCAAGCACCTTAAAGATCAACTCCTGCTTGCGCAGGCCCGTCGCACCTTCGATGCCCATCTCTTTGGCGATGTGCGTCAGTTCGCTTATCGACATCTCCTTCAGGCCCGCGAGATTCAACATCGAATCGTCGGACGTGCCGGTGCCTGCGGTTTTCTTTTCGCGGGCGTCGCCGTTCGAAGACTCTGTTTCTTCAACGAGAACGGCATCTGCGTCCTCGACTGCTTTCGACCCTTTGGGCCTGCGGGATGGTGTGGTTTTAGTAGCCATGATTTA
>JBBQGO010000268.1:0-4312 GCA_038323125.1 Pyrinomonadales bacterium | reverse complement strand
CGCCGGTTTCGCCTTCCCAGATGATCGCAGCCTTATTTTTTCGCCATGTGGACAGATGGCGGTCAAGACAATTGTGCGCGACATTGATCTTGCCGCCGGTAAACCATTTGGCAAATGGTTCGTCCCATTCGAGGACCGTATCCCATCGCTTGAACCAACTGAGGCTTTCCGCCTGTTTCGCCCAGAATGCCTCGGGGTCGGCAGCAGCCTCGGCATAGAGCCGTTCATACTCGTCAAAGCTTCTGATGTGGGCGTTCGACGCAAAATCCGCAGGGGGCGGGAAGACCCGGGCCTCGTTCAGCAGTGATTCGATAGCGATCGGTTCGGACATATCGGTTCTGAGTATAGATTACCGCACATTTTACGAACACGGACCTAATGGTGGAAATGATGCCGGATGCGATGCCGATCAAACGCGAAATGGTTTATTTCACAGGTGTATGCGAGATCGCGGCGGCCGTGGGCCTTCTATGGGATAAGACTATTCGGATCGCCTCGATCCTGCTGATCGTATTCTTTCTCGCTATCTTGACGGCGAATATAGCTGGCAGCATAAAACAGGTGAACCTAGGCGGAATGGAATACTGCGCAGTCTACCTGCTCTTCCGCATACCAATGCAGTTATTGTTCATCTTGTGGGTTTATTACTTCGGTATAGGATATCTAAACCGGCTCCGCCGACTGCATAGCCACGCCGCATGTAAATCCGTCATCGCTTTGCCGGTACGATCGTGAAGGTTAGACTCTCGCTACCTCGCATAACGACAACCTCATATTCCTGATCCGCTTTCATTTCACCAAGAGTGTATGTATAGTCCATCACGTTTCGGATATCGCGGCCCGCAAGTTTTATGATCTTATCACCTGCTTTCAGACCGGCTTTTGATCCGGGCGAGTCATCGCGGACGCCGTCCAGCACCATTCCGTCGGTGGCTTCGGCGTAGCTTGGAATCGTTCCCAGCGAGATATTAAACCCGGTACGGCCCCCGGCCATACCTGAACTTTTCGCCACGGTGTAGGTTGGCCTTATCGGGTTCTGATCGATGTCGCGAACGATGTCCGCCACCATGCCGCGGATCATATCCAACCCAGCAAAGTTGATCTTCTCGGCAGTATCAGAAGGTTTGTGATAGTCCGCGTGGGTGCCGGTAAAGAAAAATAGCACCGGAACCTTTTTACCGTAAAACGACGAGTGGTCCGACGGGCCAAACCCGTCCTCGTTCAGAGCGACGTCAAATTTATTTAACGCCGGGACATCTGTTTTGATATTCGTTGGGGTTGACTGGGCGATAGGTATCAGGGCAGCCTCGTTGATGTTCCATTTCTCGATGAGTGATCGCATCTCGGTCGCGGTTCCGATACCGCCGATATTCAGCTTGCGGTTGTTCAGCCGCCCTACCATATCGAGATTTATCATCGCCACGGTCCGTTCGATCGGGAACACCGGATTGTTGACATAGAACTTGGAACCGAGCAGCCCTTCTTCTTCACCGCTGAACGCTATGAAAATGATCGTGCGCTTGTTCTTTTTCTCGGACGCAAACATACGGGCAAGTTCAAGGATCGCGGCAGTGCCGGATGCATTGTCGTCAGCGCCGTGATGGATCTCTGAAGAGTTTGCGGCGAGGCTGCCTTGGCCGCCTCTACCCAAGTGATCATAGTGCGCCCCTATCACGATCGCCTCGTTCTTCAGAGTCTTGTCCCGGCCCTCGAGGGTGCCGATGATGTTATACGCATCAGCCTGTTTCTTTACGAGTTCAACGCTAAAACTGACAGTCGGCTGGGTGTCGCGAAACTCGACCTCGACCTTAACGGCCGGGTCTTTTTTCATTGCCATTACGCCCTCGATATTCGCGAGGTCCCGTTCAGTGATACCGAGTATGGCCTGGGCCGCCGCCCGCGAGATCACAAACGTCGGCAACGCGGCCTCGCCGAGCGTTTGATCATAAGCGAGACGTGTCAGCTTGTCGTCCGCAAACTTGGCTTCACGCGAGATGACAAGCATCCCGGCAGCCCCCTTTTCCTTTGCGATCAATGCCTTGGTCCGCACGTCAAAGCGGCCAAATGCGCTGTGAGGGCTGTCGCCGTCGGGGTTGCCATCTGATACCAGGACGACCTTGCCGCGAACATCCAACCGGTAATCATCATATTTAGCCTCTGCGGCAACGATGCCAAACCCAGCGTAGACAACATTCGCATTAACGATAGTGGCGTTCGAAGAAAATCCGACGGGTATCGCCGATTCAGGCCCCTCGAACATCTTCCGCGTCCCGTCGGCTTGGGTCACCGCGAGCCTGAAGTCGTTCCCCGCCGCTGCCATCTCAACGCCGGTCACATACGGGAACGGCTGCATATAATTTGGCTTACCGTTTTGGGCGCTTGCACCGGGTTTGAGCTTAAACCTGGCAAACATATTGGCGATGTAACCCGCCGCGACGGTCGCACCCGCGTCGCCCGTGCGTCGGCCCTCGAGGCCAGGTGAAGCGAGATATTCGACGTGCCGTCTAAGATTCTCAAGCGGTGTTGAGGTCGCACCGGTCTGAACCCTTTGGGCCGAAACGGGGAATGTTAACGATAATAGAAGGAGAAAACCAAGGACCTGCCGTTTCATAATTTTATAGACCTATCAGAGGTGTGATGGATTCTCCGCTCTGGTGACATAATTCCGAACATTACGAAATGAAGAAAATTAAAAGATGTTCTTATTGACCTCGCCCCATGTGATGCAACAAACGAAAACTAGTCCACCCAATCGGCGATAAAGACATTTGTATCGCCCTCTTTTGCAGCGTTGCGATTCGAGGCGAATACGAGTTTTTTGCCGTCGGGCGAGAACATAGGGAAGCCATCAAAGGTCTCGTTATAAGTGACCCGTGTGAGGCCCGTGCCATCGACGTTGATCACGGCGAGGTCAAAATTGCGTTTACGCGGGTCGGTCGCAAAATAGTTTGTACAAAAGATGATCCGTTTGCCGTCAGTGGTGAAATAAGGTGCGAACGATGCCGCATTAAGCTTGGTAACCTGGCGTTTATTCTTACCGTCTGCGTTCATCACCCAGATCTCAAATGTCGTAGGAACGATCAGATGCTGGGCCAGCAGGTCCTTATATCGTTTTATATCTGCTTCGGTCTTGGGATGCGATGCCCTGTAAACGATCTGTTTCGAATCGGGCGAGTAGAACGCTCCGCCATCGTACCCGAGCTCATTGGTGAGGCGCTTTATGTTCTTGCCGTTTGCGTCCATCGAGTATAGTTCCAGGTCGCCGTCCCGTTCGGATGTGAACACGATCTTTTTGCCGTTTGGACTTACGGTCGCCTCGGCATCGTAGCCCGGGGCTTTTGCGATGGGCTTGATCTTTTTTCCATCCGCGGTCGATGTGTATAGATCATAGTCCGGATATATCGCCCAAACGTACCCTTTGGAAAGATCAGGGTTCGGTGGGCATTCATTGCTGCCGGCGTGGGTTGACGCATAGATCACATTCTTGCCGCCCTTTAGAAAAAAGGCGCACGTGGTGCGGCCCTCGCCGCTCGACACCATCTTGACGTTCGAGCCGTCGATGCCCATCGAATAGATCTGATCACAGGCTCGTCCGTCCCGTTTCGATTGAAAGATCAACTGCTTGCCGTCCGGTGAAAAGTAGGCTTCGGCGTTCTCTCCCCCAAAGGTTAATTGCTTAATATTCTTCAGATAGCGCTCACCACTGACGGCCACGGGATCGGTTTGCGCAAAAACATTTGACACGAGCATTATAATTACTAACAAAACGGGGTACAAAAACTTCATATTTCCGATTATATTATTAACGCGATAGTTTCGCGCATCCGACACGAGCGGTTTTGCGAATTAAGACATACAGGCACGGGCCGATAGGGCCTCCTAACTCCGAGGCGCAAAGTTCGATTATGAGTTTTGAAACAAATCAGGATGTTCTGGAATGGTTCGAGCGTCAACCCCGATCGCTTACACCTGAATTTATAAGCGAAATCCCGTGGGACAAGGTCAAGAACCATCCTATCGATAGGAAGTTAATTCCCATCCTGCTCTATATGCGTGATGTCGAAACCCTCACGGATATGTATCATCGCGAGTTGCTGCGGACGCCCACGGGAAAGGACCCTCATATCAGCAAGTTTATGGAACGATGGGGTGTCGAAGAGATCACCCATGGCGAGGTCCTGAATCGTTTCTTAAATGAAATAGGATATGAGACTGACGACAACTGGCAGGACCAGGTGCGGCGGGCCGTTACCCATGCCTATAACGCGAACGCCTATCTGCTCACATTTATGACCAACCTCATCGGTCAGAA
>JBBQGO010000267.1:0-4312 GCA_038323125.1 Pyrinomonadales bacterium | reverse complement strand
TCTATCCCTTCCACAGATCATCCATGGCGAATGGCCTGGTCAAACAAACGGCTTATGGAACAAGAAACTAAACCATGAAATATAGGACATTTCTAAAGAGTTGAAACATAGGACATTTCTAAAGAGTTTTGACAAGAACGTGGGGCTTCCTTGACAAACTAATACCGCGTGTCTACACTCTAAAGTTTGTTTTTAGTGTAATTTTTGTTATTGAGGAACATGAATGGCCAATCATAAATCAGCAGAGAAACGCATTCGACAGAATGCAAAACGCAAAGAGATAAATCGCAGCAACCGAAGCAAGTTGCGTACATCGATCAAGAAGCTTCGCACTGCTGTTGCGGGTAACGATAAGACTGGCAGCATCGAACTGTTGAATCCCACGATCTCCTTGATCGACAAGGCAGTTAACAAGGGCCTGATTCATAAGAACACTGCCGCTCGCCATAAATCGCGTCTGACAAAACACGTCACGGGTGTCGCTTAGCCAGCTGTCCCTCAAAATAGTCCTCTAATCCTTTCAACTGCGGGCCGTTCGACACGGCCCGCTTTCTTTTTGCTACAATCCATTCGAAGATAATGATCTTCAAGCCTTCACGGTGCAGCCCTAACAAGTCGGGTCAGACCGGTACGGCCAAATATCGCTGACCCGCAACTGGTGAAATGGTTGACGCTTCGATCTCAATTTCAACGCCGATCCTGGAGATCCCTGATCGGCTTATCGCAAACCTCTCTCCCATTCTGCGCCGCAAGCTTGCGGTCGCGTTAGCTGGTGTGGCAAACAAAACGCTCATCGAGGACGTCACTGTCGAAGACCTGCTTAGCTACTTCCCCGCCCGTTACGAAGACCGTTCCAATTTGGTGGGGATAGATGAACTCTCCGACGGAATGGACGCTTCTGTCGAAGTCCATGTGAAAGTGTCCGGGGGCTTTCAGGTCGGTAAGAACAGAGGGCCCAAACAACCGCCGTTGTTTATTTTTGAGATAAGCGGCAGCGATGCCCGCAACAGCAAAAAACCCGTTGTCATCAAGTGGTTCGTCTCGGGCCGCAATGCAAAATCCATCGTCCAGTATTACTCAGACAGATTCTCGCGCGGGACGCGATTCGTGGCGTATGGCCGTTGGGAGTGGGACAAGCGTCTACAGACCCATGCACTGATGCTCAACAAGCCGGAGGACCTCGAGTTACTTCCGGAGGACCCAAAGGACGGCAGACTACCAACTCCAGCATTCGAGACTGCGACTTCCGGCGCGGGAAAGCCAATTGACGATCTCCAGGACGACACGGGCGATCCTGCCTTCGCTCCAGTTCATACAGCCCGTCGGGTGCCGGTCTACCGTAAGCTGGGCCCGTTTCAAACCAAACGCCTGCGAGAGGTCATCCACAGCGTACTACAGCATCTCGACCGCGTGTCCGTCGGCGACGACATTCCGGATGAGCTGCTCACGAAGCAAAAGCTGCTAACCCGTGCCGAGGCGATAACCCAGATCCACTTCCCGCCTGAGGCCTCGACGATCGCCGAGTACGAGATGTTCCGCAGCGATGCTCATAAACGCCTGATCTTCGAAGAGTTTTTTATGCTTTCGTTTGCGATGCAGCTTCTCAGAGGCGAACGGCGAAAAGAACCCAAAGGCACCGTCATCGAAATAACGTCATCGATAAGGGAGCGTCTCAAACAGATCCTTCCCTTTCGCCTGACCGGCGCTCAGAAAAAGGTCGTCGGTGAGATATTTAACGATCTAAGATCCGACGCCCCTATGAACCGCCTCGTTCAGGGCGACGTTGGCAGCGGTAAGACCATCGTCGCGTTTTTGGCAATGCTCGCCGCGCTCGAGAATGGCTATCAGGCGGCTCTCATGGCCCCCACCGAGATACTGGCCGAGCAGCATGCCCGAAATGCTAAAGCGCTCATCGAGGCAATGGGCTATCGCGTCGAACTCCTGATCGGAAGCACCCGCGCGGCCCAAAAGCGAAAGGTTTACGCAGGGCTGGCATCAGGCGAGATAAACATAGTGATCGGCACCCACGCGATCATTCAGGAAGGCATAAGCTTCGACAAGCTGGGGCTTGCCGTTATCGATGAGCAGCACCGCTTTGGAGTGCTCCAGCGTGCCCAACTGCGTGCCCTCGGACTCAATCCCGACATCCTCGTAATGACCGCGACGCCGATACCGCGTTCGCTCGCGATGACCGTTTATGGCGATCTCGACGTCTCTATTATCGATGAGCTGCCGCCGGGCCGAACGCCTGTCAAGACCGTTGTGCTGGGCGAGGATCAACGCGAAGGCGTGTATAAAGGCATCTGCCGCGAGGTCGGGCTCGGCCGCCAGGTCTACATCGTCTATCCGCTGATCGAAGAATCGGAAAAGATGGACCTGAAGGCTGCGACGAAAATGTACGACGACCTGTGTACTCGCGTGTTTCCCCAATACCGTATCGGCCTGCTTCACGGAAAGATGAAACCGGCGGACAAGGAACAGATCATGCAGCAGTTCGTCTCGGGCGAATTGAACATCCTTGTCTCGACAACTGTTATCGAGGTCGGCGTCGATGTGGCGAACGCTTCGTTGATGGTGATCGAGCACGCCGAGCGTTTTGGACTTTCACAATTGCACCAACTGCGCGGACGCGTCGGACGGGGTGCCGACCAGAGTTTTTGCGTGCTGCTGACCGGCCATAAGAAAACGGCCGTGGCAAAGGAACGCCTGGGGATCATGGAACAAACGTCTGACGGATTTAAGATCGCCGAAAAGGACCTCGATCTCCGCGGCCAGGGCGAGGTAATGGGTACCCGACAATCCGGTATCCAGAACTTTAAGATCGGCAACATCGCCCGCGACCTCGACATCCTCATCGCGGCGCGAAATGAAGCTGAGGAATATCTCACCAAACGGCGGCTGTCGTCCGAGACATCCGCTCTCGTCAAAATCGCACGCGCCGACAGTCGTTTCCGTCTCGCCGGCGTCGGTTGATGGCACAAGACCTCTGTTTCTAAACAGTGCACTTGACGGGAAGCTTACGGCTGTAATCGAGCTTAAGCTCATTGGTTGCGTCCTGAACGGTTCCAGGTGCTATCTGTGTCGGCTGCAAACATGAATTGAACACCGTCTTTTCCCAAGTCCCGTTACCCAATTGCATCGAAGTCACCGCCCCCGAGGCCGCGTAGGTAAAGTTCTAAGCATAATTCCAGTAGCCGGCGTCGGCATTCTTCTTGCTCTGCACCATCGACAGATCGCCGTTCGCATGGGATACCAAGAATTTAGATAAGCTCAGGTATGAATCCCGAAACAGTCAGAATTCTACTTCCTCACAACGACTACATGCCCGGGAAGATCCCCACCTTGGTACCATAGGGTTTCGTTAACTGACCCGTCAACAAAAATAATAGAGGAGGGTCGATAGGAAGAATGAGAAAAGAAATCAATTGTCTCGAGGACCATCACCCATCCGCGTTTTATAGGAGATGCCTCAACTCTTCGTTCTGGAAATACCACGGCGCCCGAATTATCGGTATAACGGTCCTCTTCGTGGGTGGAGTTGGCCGACTCAAGCGCAGAGTGCATCCAGATTTGTCTAACGCTACGATTTGGTAATGGCTTTTGATCTTCATCGATCACCACGACACGCCATTCAGGCACAATCACAGAGGAATACGGGAGGACTGAGTTAATAAGAATAATCAATCCCACCGAGCCCACCAACAATATTATGAGTTTATTGCGTTTCATTCTTCTCGAAAGGCTTTTCAGTGTTTCTTTTTATCCTTCTCTATCAGGTCATCGGTGGTCTTCTCCTTCGAATTATTCTTATTTCTAATTATTTGTATTGCCCTTGGGCGCTCATAGGTGTAACTAAGGTTATTGTCTTTCATATAGCTGTAAACGGCGTCCCTATCTGACTGATTTCTAACCGCCCGTTCAAAGCTGCGAACTCCGTAGGTCGCGAGGTAGTGGGCTCGCATCGTTAAAACCGTTCTTTGAGTTTCCTCCGGTGTCGGCGGACGCTCTTCCTTTTTTTTATGCTCAAGTGCCTCGTAAAAGACGGGGCCGCGTAAAAGACGGGGCCGTAAAAGACGGGGCCGGGCCTGCGTAACTGCTTTACTTTTCAAAGCGGTGCGACCTGATCCGTCGTAAAACGTCAACGGTACCATTAGAGAGGGAAACTTTGCATTTACGCAGGCGCGGCCCCACTCCCTCGTAACTGCTTTACTTTTCAAAGCGGTGCGACCTGATCCGTCGTAAAACGTCAACGGTACCATTAGAGAGGGAAACTTTGCATTTACGCAGGCGCGGCCCCACTCCCTTCCCTTTC
>JBBQGO010000266.1:0-4320 GCA_038323125.1 Pyrinomonadales bacterium | reverse complement strand
TCCGGTTCCGACACTAATGCAGAGACCCTTGGGCGGCACAGACGCGAACTTCGATATAGGCCGTGCGGGCTAAGCACAGCTTCTCCGCGGGGCGATTTGGGCAAAGCCCTGCATTCGCGGGCTCGGTAGGCGTGTTTCGTGTGTTTCGCGGGCAAATTTCTTCTCGGAGAAATGATTTTGTTACAACCCGGCGAACAACGGCGCGATAGGATTTTGAGAACAACAGGTAACCGCAAGCGGATCACCTCGTTAAACGGCTTACATCGCAAACGGGGCTCCGCCCATTGGCATTTCGGGGGCGGGTTCTACGATCTCCTTCGCGCGTTCCGGGTCGAGTTCTGCGAGCTTTTCTTTCGCGGTCCTGGCCGTTTCAGACAGACGAACAGGCTTGCCGTCCATATCCTTTGCTTCGCTGGCCGATTTCGCAATGTTGAAATAGAGGTCTGCGGCCTCCTGTTTTTTGTCCTGCTTTTCGTATATCTTTGCGAGTTCCAGATTTATCGTGTCCTTGGCCAACAGCGGATCGCCGGCCGCAGCGAGTTCCTGATACAGGGCCGCGGCTTCGTCCAGGCGGTTTGCCTCGGTACGGGTTTGAGCCAATGCAAATTTTGCCATATTGCCGGAGGGCGAACTGGATGACGCTATTGCTTCGAGTTCCGCGATCGCGGCGGGCCGATCGACCCAGAGACGGTTGACCGCGATGAAGTACTTTGCCTTGTCAGCGACGCCGCCGCCAAACTTTTCGACGACTGTCTGAAACTCCGCGATAGCGGCCTCAGCGCGCTCTTTTTCGGTTTTGTAGGTTTTTGCGGTCGACCCGGCCGGGGTACCGGTCTCGGAGATCTGGGCCTGTGACGTTTCTATTGCCTTGCCCAGCGCGGTCTGCGCCGCGGCCTCGGCCCGGCTGTTCCAGTTCATGAAGACCATTACCAGGATAACGAGCACAACTACGGCCGCGAGGCCGTAAAGTATCGTTTTGCCTTGGCCCTCAAGCTTTTTGCCGACGTCCTCGAGGCGCTCGCTGACCTGTTCCTGGATCGGATTGGTGTATATCCTTTTGTCCTTCGGGGTTGCGGCTGCCGCCTCAAGCTGTTCGAATCGTCTTTTTTTTCGTGCCATTGTTCAAATAACTGCAAATACTGACTTGTCGCTCGTTATATAATTGCCGTAGCGGTATTTTTCCAAAAGAGTTAATTTAACGTAAATAGCCGTCAAGAGCAAATAACTAAAGGGGTAAATGACGAAAAGACCGGCTTTGCCAACAGATTTGAAAAGTTTTTTCTTTGAATTGGGAACAAACGTTCGCAAGCGGTGTCTAACATTACAGTCCGTAAAAAGCGGACGGGGCAATTTGACAGCTTCCCGGCGTCGGGAATGCTAGGAAGGCGGGCGATGGTCTTCAGCAAGTCGATCATATTTGACGACGAAGAGATTGGACGGGCCACGGCACCGGCCTCGGCCCTCGCTGCTCATGGGATCGACGATCCCGCATTTATTGACAAACTAAAGACCGGCGACGCGGCCGCCTTTGACACGCTGGTCGACCGCTACTCTGGCAATATTTATGGCCTGCTGTACCGCCTGACCGAGAACGCCGAAGAGGCAGCCGATCTGACACAGGACACATTCCTGCGGGCGTTGAGATCGATCAACAGCTTTCGTTCGGAATCGGGGCTCAAAACGTGGCTGTATCGAATAGCGATAAATGAGTCACGCAACCGGTTTCGCTGGTGGAAACGCCGTAAACGGGACATGACGATATCGATCGATGCGGCTATCGGCAATACCGACATGACATTCTCGGACACGCTTGCCGACACGTCGATCAGCCCCGAAGAGTCGGCACTCACGAGGGAACGCGAATATGCGTTAGAGGCCGCCCTGCTTGATCTGCCGGATGTCTATCGCGAAGCCATAGTGCTCTGCGACATTGAGGGCCTCAGCTATGAGGAAACGGCGTCGGCTCTCGGGATCGGCATAGGGACAGTGAAATCGCGGATTTCACGCGGCCGCAGCGAATTGCGGCGGATGCTAAAAGATTTTTGATAATTAAATGAATGGCTGACTCACCCCGGTTCACTTTGAAGACTAGAAAGATCGGTGCCAAACGATAGGTCAAGAGGGACGAGAAAACTGGGGAAGGAAGTTTAGAATGCGGTCAAGCGGTGATATTTGAATCGACCAGCAACATCGATATGAGAATTGCCGTAAGCCGAGAAACTGAGTTTCCGTTACGCAGCGACGCGTTGTTTTCCGAAATTAGAAAACAGCCGGGGTCAGTCAGCCATTCATTTGGAGCAAAGCAATGAAATGCTCAGAAATACAATTTGATCTGCCTGTCTATGCCGACGGTGCTCTTGATGCCGCCGGCAGCGACGCGGTACGCGACCATCTGACCGTCTGCCCGCTGTGCCGTCAGAAAAAAGCCGACTATCAGGACATCCGGGTAGGCCTGAGCGCAATGCAGAGGGTTGAGATACCGGCGTCGCTTAGGAATTCGATAAAGCGTTCCGTCCGCACCGAATTAGTTACGACGCGGCGGGCCCCTCGCCTGTTTACACCAGACATGCGCGAATGGCTGCAAATGCGGGTAATGCCCTACGGTGTCGGCGTATTTGCGTCTCTGCTGATCGGTCTCACATTTATGACCATGATGTTCTCCTCCGAGCACGAACCGCTGCAGTCAAGAGGCGGATCTCAGTCGGGTTCCGGCGATACCTCGTTCCTGCTTGCCAGCAACTCGAATCCGTTCACCGGTGCCGGGCCGGCTGAGATCTCGCCCAGAGCATTCGCCCAGAGCCGGCTTGCCTTTGCAGACGAATCGCCCAGCATAAATCCGCAGGGTGCATTGATCGCCTTGACCAAATCACTGATCCGCGGGGGAATGAAAGATGATGAGGTGGTGGTTGTCGCGGATGTGTTCGGCAGCGGGTTGGCCCGCATTGCCGAAGTCGTAGAACCGTCGAGCGACATCAGAGCCGTTCAGGAGTTGGAAAAAGCCCTGCAGACCGATTCGGCATTTTCGCCGTTCGTACCTGCGAATATGGAAACGCGGCCGGACAGCGTGCGAGTGGTTCTAAAGTTTCAGAGTGTAAATGTCAGCACGCGGTCGGCAGATCCCAGGCCCAGGCGGCGCTAATGCTGGTCTCGTCGCTGCAAGTCACTTCCCCGCTAAAACTTTGTTTTATCGATCTCAGACTTTAATGCGGTCGCCAAACGCTCGTCGAGGGGGATCAGGCGATCGTATTGGTCGAGCGCAGCGCTCTTGTTCTTTCCGAGTACGTGGATCATTCCCAGATTGTATCGGGCCTTTGCGAACTTGGAACTGATAGCGAGGCATCGCATATATGCCTCGGCCGCCTTGTCGCGTTGATTATCGGCAAAATAGGCATTCCCGAGCAAGTACCAGGCGTCCGAGTAATCCGGTAGGCTTCGCGTCGTTTCAAGCAAGCCCGTGACAGCCAACTTGTAATATTTCGTGGCCTCCCCATTCCTGCCGGTCAAATTGTAGGCACGTCCCAAATAAAAATAGCTTTCTCCATCACCGGGCTTTAACTGTAAAGCTCCGTTACATGCTCCGATCGCGAGACTGTATTGTTTGGTTTCGTTATACGCCCTGCAGAGGTTGGTATATGCCATATGCTCCTTGGGCAGCATCGCCACCCCCGCCTTTGCCGCATCGACCGCATCCTGCGGGCGGTCTGCCAGGCTGTAATACCAACTCAGGTCGGTATAAATGTTCCCGTCATTGGGAAATGCCCTCAAGCCCTGGCGTGAAACGGAAATGGCATCCTCATAGCGGTTCTCGCCTCGATAAACTTCGGCAAGGTTGCGATAGGCGAGATAGATATCCGGTTTTGAGTTAATTGCCTTTTTGTACGACTCGATCGCATCAGCCGACCTGCCTAGTTTCTGATACGCATCCGCAACGAGAAAATGTGTCTCGCCCGGAAACCGCGTTCCTTTTTTCAAAGCCGCCTCGGACGACGCCGCCTGCGCTGTGAGGTTGCCGGTCGCATAGTATAGCTTGGCCAGGTTGTAATCGACATCCGCGTCGGCTGGAGCTACCTCGGCCGCTCGCTGAAATGCGCTCAACGCTCCGCTCAAGTCATTTTTCTCGAGGCTCAGCTCACCCAGCATTTTTAGGAACGAAAGGTCGCGCGGCTCCAGATCAAGCGCCTTTCGTATATCATCAAGAGCCGCGTCGTAATTCTTCTGCTGATAATGTATGTACGATCGGACACGGTAAACTTCCAGCGGCTTAAATCCCTGACTCAACGCTAGGGCAAATTCGTTCAGGGCGAGAGCATTCTCTTCAAG
>JBBQGO010000265.1:0-4361 GCA_038323125.1 Pyrinomonadales bacterium | reverse complement strand
CAGCCGGCCCGGCCTAACTGTAACCGCACCGGGAACCTATCTGACCGGATATTGATCGCAAAATTATATAACCCGGAAAATAATTCTTGAAACAAATGTGTCATGTATGATACGATGTACTAGCTATGCTTGCAAGCTTGGATGGCGATTTTAAGAGATCTGGACGAAGGCACAATACGCGTGATAAAAAATTGATGGGACAGCGGGACAAAGAACTTAAAGGTAATCGGCACAACAATTAGCTGTCCCACACGAGTGTCCCACCCAGTAAGGATAAAAAAACGTGTGGGACAGTGGGACACCGAGGTTAACACTAATTAGCACAATGGTTTATCTGTCCCACGCGGGACACGGGACAGTTCGGGACGCGCAAAAAAAGGCGGGACAATGCCCGCCTTTGAACGAAATATGCTGATCGATCAGTTTCCCGCGGCCGCAGCCACTACCTTGGCCGCAGCGTCATTCATTCCGGTTGCCGGAATGATACCGATACCTGATTCGCTCAACACACGGCGGCCCTCGTCGACGTTGGTGCCCTCGAGCCGGGCGACGATCGGGATTGAAATGCCGAGATTCTTTGCTGCAGCGACAACCCCGTTGGCGACCATATCGCAGCGGACAATGCCGCCGAAGATGTTGATTAGCACGGCTTTTACGTTCTCGTCCGCGAGCAGGATCTTAAAGGCCTGTTCAACACGCTCTTGCGAGGCGCCTCCGCCGACGTCGAGAAAGTTAGCGGGTTCACCGCCGGCCAGCTTGATGATGTCCATCGTCGCCATCGCAAGGCCTGCACCGTTCACCATGCAGCCGATGTTGCCGTCGAGCTTGATGTAGTTAAGGTCGAATTTTGAGGCTTCGATCTCGAGCGGTTCCTCTTCGTCAAGGTCGCGCAGATCGGCGTAATCCTTATGGCGAAACATCGCGTTATCGTCAAAGTTTACCTTGGCATCTAGCGCGATCAGACGGTTATCTTTGGTGAGCAAGAACGGGTTGATCTCAACGATTGAGGCGTCCATCTTTTCGAACGCGTCGTAGAGCGTGAGCATGAATTTCGCCGCCTGATTGACCAGGTCAGCGGGAATGCCCAGGCCGAACGCAAGCTTGCGGGCCTGAAAGCCGCGCATGCCGACAGACGGATCGATCGTCTCTTTTAATATCAGTTCGGGCGTTTCCTCGGCTACTTTTTCGATGTCCACACCGCCGGCCGATGACGCCATAAAGGTATTGCGGCCGGTGACGCGGTCGAGCGTGATGCCGAGGTAAAATTCCTTGTCGATGGGCAGGCCTTCTTCGACCAGCAGCGTTTTGACCTCGCGCCCTTCGGGGCCGGTCTGGTGCGTGATCAGCTGCATGCCGATCATCTCGGTGGCGATCTGTTTAGCCTCTTCGGGGGATTTCGCAAGCTTAACACCGCCGCCCTTGCCGCGGCCGCCGGCGTGGATCTGTGCTTTTACGACCACAACGTCAGTAGCGAGCTCGCGGGCAGCCGCTTCAGCTTCATCAGGCGTGCGTGCGACGATGCCGCGAGGCACCGGAACGCCATATTCTTTCAGAAGGGCTTTGCCCTGATATTCGTGGATCTTCATAGGTTTGTGAAAGGGATTTTTATCGTTCGCGCCCCTAAAAAGCAAAAGCCCCGCGAACGGGGCTTCGGCGAAAAGACAGCGGCGGGTGCTACATCTTGACGATCAGCTTAAGGAGTTTCCATCGGCCATCACGTTTGACGTATTCGTAGTCAAATTCGATATCGAGCGGAGTGGTCGCATACTTTCCCTTCGCCATCACGATATCGAGTCCCTGTTCGCTGCGAAGCGAAGGTGTCGGGTCGAATTCGGCCTTTGTGGACGAGATCTTGGCAAGGCTGGGCAGATAGCGTGACTTGCTGTTAACAAAGACCTTGAACTCTCTTTCAAGCTTTTCTTCCGGGATCGACTTCTGAAAATCGATCGATGCTTTCTCGTGGATCTTTGAGAAATCACCGGTGCTTATGGCCAGTGCGAAATCGGCTGTCGTTTCGTTAACGAGAGCCCGCAGCAATGTGTCGTCAGGCATCTTGTCGCCATCGCTTCCGAAAGGCGTGTCGTTCGACTTGTTGCTCGCGGTGGTAGAGGAGTTGGCCGCGTCGCCCAGGCTCTTCTGGCAGTTGCAGCCGAGCACGATCATCGCGACGATGCCGAGAGCGATCATGCCGTTGATACGATTGGCGTTGATGAGGCCAAGCCTTCGCAGTATGTTCATTGAAAAAAAGCTCCTTTGGTCAAGATATCTAACTTTTTCGCCAGGGTTCGAGCAGGCTGACCCAGCTGTCAACCGTTTTCTGATATTCGCTCGGGCACCGGACTGCACGTTCCTTGGGCAGAACACCTTCGGTCAGTATCCGCGAATATTTCGACGGGTTTGAGCCATAGATCATGCACAACGAATTGTAGAACCGCTGTTCTTGCAACAAGTGCTCATCGGCGAGGTTGCGTTTACCGCTAGCCCGCTTTGATTCGATGGCGAACGCTTCCGCGGCAGCGAAGACCGCTTCGACGCCTTCTTCGCCGAGCTCTTTGATATTGATGAACGCAGAACACCGGTCGGCAGCGTCTTCTTCACCGCCCATGATCGGCAATTTATAAGCGTCGATGAGAGCGTGGCCGATCTCGTGCAGGAATACAAAGCGAACGGCGCTGAACATCTTTTCGTAGGCCTCGGCATCACTCCGGCCGTCGCTTTTGAAAGTTTTGTAAAAGTGCTCCATCAGCTCGTAACACATTGTTATCGACTGATCGCGCGAATCGTAATAGGCGTTCACGTCATTACAGTCTTTGGTGCGAAGAGCGATGTCGTGCGGCAGGCTGAGAGCTTCGTTGAGCTGATCGGCTGCATCGGGCAGCAGCTTTTCTTCCTTTACCTGGCGGTCGATCTCAACGTAGCGCGGCGTAGTAACATCGAGATGTTCAACCTTAAAATCACCGCGGTCGTTCTTCGGGCTTTTGCCCGTTGTGCTTGGCGCGGATGTTGATTTGTCGTCAGTACGCCGGTCGCTGTCGGGATCTGCCGAAGTGGTCGGACGATCGGACTTGCAGAAACATGCCGTCACAAGTAAAAGTGCGGCGAGGGCGATCAATAAGTTTGCAGTGTTACGTTGCATCGTGAGCCTGTGAAGCACAGCATCGGCGCCCGTTCGGCGCACGGCAAAGGTCTTAAATTAAGAGACGGACAATAGGGTCGTAAATTGCGAAAAAAAATGGCTGATACGAATACCAGCCAATAGTAAGGTCAAATGTATTTTTTGTCTATCAGGAACGCTCTACAAGCCGGAGCAGCGTACGGACCGCGACCGCCGTCGGGCCTTTGGCCTGATGCGGTTTCACTCCGTCGTTCCATGCAGTACCGGCGATATCAAGATGCGCCCATTTTGCTTTATCGACGAATTCCTCAATGAATACAGCACCCATGATTGTTCCGGCTTTGCCCCGCGGGCCTATGTTCTTGATATCGGCGATATCGGATTTGATCTGCGCGCTGTACTCCGGGCCGAGCGGAAGCTGCCAGAAACCTTCGCCTTCTTGCTTGCCGCAGTCAATGATGGTGTCGACCAGTTCCTGGTCATTGCCCATGATGCCCGTATTTTCACCGCCAAGTGCGATGATCACGGCACCGGTCAAAGTCGCCATATCGACGATGCGGGTTGCGCCGAGGCTTTCCGC
Organism: Pyrinomonadales bacterium; assembly: GCA_038323125.1. GTDB lineage: Bacteria > Acidobacteriota > Blastocatellia > Pyrinomonadales > Pyrinomonadaceae > OLB17. The sequence goes on along the minus strand of JBBQGO010000265.1, from coordinate 666 downwards.
ATATGCCACCGCGTCGGCGAGGATCAATCGGCCCTCGGCATCGGTGTTGAGGATCTCGATCGTCTTGCCGTTCATCGCTGTTACGACATCGCTCGGCCGTGAGGCTTTACCGTCAGGCATGTTCTCGACGGCGGCAACGATCCCGAGTACTGGAACGGATGGCTTTAGGAGTGCGATCGCACGCATCGTACCGAGCACAGTGGCTCCGCCCGACATGTCGTACTTCATCGCGTCCATGTTCTCGCCCGGTTTCAGCGAGATGCCGCCGGTGTCGAACGTGATGCCTTTACCTACCAGCGCCAGCAAGCCTTTCTTGGAGGAAGGTTTGGCCGGCGTATAGCGGAGGACGATCATCTTGGCAGGCTGTTCAGAGCCGTAAGAGACACTCATCAGCGAGCCCATGCCGAGTTTCTGCATCTTCGCTTCGTCCAGGATCTCGCAGCGAAGCCCGAACTCTTTAGCCATTACTTGAGCACGGCGAGCCATTTCCGTCGGGTGGAGAATGTTCGGCGGTTCGTTCGCGAGGTCGCGGGTAAAGTTCATCGAATCGCCGATCGCCTTGCCGCGGGCGATGCCGTAGGTAAGCTCGCTCTGTTTTGCTCCGGGAACGTAGACCACGACCTTGTTGACCGAGCGGGTGTTTTTGTCTTTGGTCCTGTATTTGTC
>JBBQGO010000264.1:0-4370 GCA_038323125.1 Pyrinomonadales bacterium | reverse complement strand
CTCATTTGCGTCGGGTGGAGCACCATGCTTTTCGCCCCATTCGGGCTGTTTCTTAAAGAGCAGCTCTTGCGCCTCCCAATATTTTCCCTGCTCGCCCGCAGCTTCGAGGAAGGTTGCGGCTGTCATCGAATTTTTGTGCAGCGGCATATACCGCATCACTAGCCGAAGCTTGCCGCCATAGTCCGCGTAGATCTTTTTCACCACAGGAGCGAATGCCGCACAGCTTTCGCATTCGGGGTCATAAAATTCTACTAGCGTGACTTTTGCATCGGCGGGGCCAAGCGTCGGGCTGTCTTCGCGGACAAGCTGGCCGGCGGGCGCAGTTTTTGCCGTGTTTGATTCAGGCTTGCGTTCTTCCTGAACTGAGCCTCGATAATATCGTGCTCCGATAAATGCTCCCGCGATCACTATTACGAGGATCGCTCCCATTATTTTTACTTCACTTCGCATAGCTATTTGTTTTTCAACCTGAAACCTAAAAGGCACGCTGTGATACCTAAAAAGCCGCCGAGTGCCATCAGCGGAATGGTAATAAATCCGAGCAGTTCGATTTGAACCGCGTTACACGGTACGCCCTCGGTACATGGCGTGATGCTCTCAGGTATAAACCCGTAATACAACAGATTATGATAAACGGCGATGGCGAGCCCCGCGAGTGCTAGCGGAAGCGCGTATCTTGTGACGCGTCTGTCACCCGTCGCAATGCCAATACCGATTATCAACACCAGCGGATACAACGCAATCCGCTGATACCAGCAAAGCACACACGGCGGATATAGCATTACCTCGCTAAAGAACAGGCTGCCGACCAGGCCGACAAGAGCCATCAGCCACGCCACGAGCAGCAGCCAGCGGCCTTCGAGCGCATCCGTCGTATTTACTTGCTCCATTCGCCCTGCCAGCGTTTCATCTCGTCGATCTCGCCTTGCTGTTCTTTGATGATCGAGTCGGCGAGTTGCTTTACCTCGTCTTTCTGCGACCGTTTCAATGCCTCTTGCGCCATTGCGATAGCTCCCTCATGATGCGGGATCATCTGCTTGATGAACTCAAGATCGAAGGCGTTGAGGCTCAGCGAACCGAGTTTTTTCATATCCATGCCTGCCATTGACGCGTTCATTCCGGCAAGCTCCATATTGATCGCCGGCGGTTTGCCCGCAAACCATTTGTCCCGCCATGCCTTCATTCCTGCGATCTCACGCTCCTGCGCCGCGATGACCATAACGCCGAGCTTCTTTATCTCAGCATGCTCGGCCTTGCCCGGCAGCATTTTCGCCATGTCGATCGCACCCTGATGATGGGCGATCATTGTGTCGATAAACTGCAGATCATAATCGGCCGCTGCCGCGTTCGGCGAGCTCTTCATCGCCGAATGATCCATCTTACTATGGTCCATACCCGCGTGCGGGTCTACGGCGTTGTTCGACGAACTCTGCGAACCGCATGCCGTAAAGACAAGAGTTGATAGTACGAAAAGCGCGACGGTGAGCTTGTAGTTCATAGATCTTGGATTAGGCCGGGCTTTGGCGGCTTGCCACCAAAGCCGGACCGCTGGATGCAACGCCATCAGATCGTATTGGTCTCTTTCTTTTCCTTGTCGTGGCTACAGCATGAGCAAGAGCACGAATGGCCCCTCTTGGCCTGGGCCGCGTGGTCCATTCCGGGCATTCCCTTTTGCATCTCGGCCATCTTCGCGGCCTTGCCGTCCTTCATATCCGGACAAGATTCGCCGTTGGCCATTTTTATGTCGTGCTTCATGGCTGGCTCCCTTTTTTGAACGGCATCGCCGGACATCATCGGGCACGAATCTTTGCCGTCCGCCGCCATCGCGAGTTTGGCATCCTTTGACTTTATCGGGCACGAAGCGCCGTCGCCTTTGCAACAGCACTCGTGGCTTGCCTGGCCAATGGCATTGGCGGCGTTCGCCTTCATTGGGCAGGAATCGACGCAGCAGCTACAACACGAAGCTGCGACTGTCTCGTTGATTAACTGGGTGGAATTGTAAGCGTAAACAGCAAAGCCGACTCCGAACAGGAGCACGGTGGTGATAACAACTAAAATTTTCGATCTCATTATATCTCTCCGTAAAAAAGCTCAAACAAAAGGATCAGCCCGTGTCCAAGGACTGGCGGGCGCGACTAAACGTGTGAAACGAGTGCTTCACAACGCATTCGGGCTAAATACGGATGACAGAGTGGAGGATACGCTCAAAACGGCGGTCGAGCGGCGGTGGGCGATATACCGGGATGGCAATTGAACTATGAGCGGAAAAAACCGGAGCCGTCAGCTCAAACCTGATCTCAGGCGGAGCCTCGACCACCAAATTCACAGAAAACTCAGCCCGTTTCTCGACCGGAGCCGAGAACATAGTGACGGGCAACATGCAACACGAAGCCTCGGCTGCCTGGAGGCGGGAAGAATCCAAGTTCTTCTCCTCAGCCGCCTGTTTTGCCTTACGACAATGCTCTGAAAGGTGCGAGTCACTCGTGGCAGGTACCGCCGAGGCCATCGCAATCTGCGAGCAATAGGTGAGACAAAGAACGCCGCCAACATTCAGACAGAGAAAGGCCAGCACAAATGCCGCCAGTATCCTTTTGTTCGTCGTCATATGCCTCATCTACCGCAAATATAACACCTCATTGGTATAAGTCAAAAGAATTCTTTGCTCCCGCGTTCCGGAACGGTGGAACACATGGAACGAGTGGAACACTCTCTCGCACTAATTTTTGGCCCCGAACCTGAAAGTCAGCCCAACGCTCGCGGTGAATGGGTATCCAGGCGTTGCATGGATGCGTTCGCCTAGATCGCAGGTCGGGCATGTTCGCGATTCGAAGAAGTTTTGGGTCTCGAAATATCGTTTGTTGAAAAGGTTGTCGATCGAAAAATTGAGATCGACCCACCGACGGAGCTGCTTGGTTACGGTGAGATCGACGACGTCGTTACCGGCCGCCCGCAGCGTACGATCCTCGGCGTCGAGGCGATAGTTTGAAATATGCCGCCACGTCAGGGACGATGTGAATCCGCGAAGCCCCGACAGGACAAGGCCGGCATTTGTCACCAGATGCGGTGCACTATCGACGATCACTCTCTCGCCCGTAGACGTAAATTCACCTCGATAAAAGGCCTTGACGACCTTGGTCATGCCGCCGTTAAAACTGAGATTCTTTGTGATCCTAGTGGAAGTCCTCGCCTCAAATCCGTACGAACGCGTCGGCCCCGCGAGCTCGATGCTGCCGTCATCGGGAATGTAAACCTGCTCGTTCGAGCGGTCGATCAGAAAGCTGCTGAACACTGCTGAAACTCGCGAGCCGTTATAGGAAGCGCCGGTCTGATAAAAATCCGTTGTAGATAGTTTTGGAGCGCTTGGCTCACGGATCACTCCGCGAGCGTCCTGTGACGATATACCGCGGCCGTAGTTCGCGTAGAAACTGACCGGGAGCCTCTCGAACGGCGACAGAGCGACCGACAGTTTTGGCTGGAATTTGCCCTGGCTCTGACGGCCGGTGAGGTCGGTCCGTGTATCGCTCAATTCGAATCCGTCGACATCAAACGTAAACCGGTCAAATCGCAGCCCCATATCCACACGCAAATACCCGTCGAAAAAGGCCATTGAATTCTGCACGTAACCTGCGTAGTTATTTACGTCGGCATTAGCCGAGGTGAATAGCACGTCTGGGTTGGTCGCGTTACCGGCCAGAAATTTACGGTTGGGCACGCGTGCGACGGTCGGGTATAACCCGACGTTAATCTGATTTGCGTGAATATTCGCCCCGACCGTGAGTAGCGAATACGAACCGAAGACTTTGTACGGCTGTAAAAACTGCACATTCGCACCTTCCTGGAGACGCGAATCGTGCTGCTGGATCTCGTCGCCATAGACCGGATCGGCGGTGAAGAATGTGAAATTTGAGAACAGGTCGAACAACGAACGACCTACAAAGGCATCTGCCTTAAAGGTCGAGCCGGACGCAAATTCCTTTCGGTAATAGACAGCACCGCTGCCGAGCCTGACTTTTCCACCGTTTTCGGGGTCGATGAAGCCAAAGCGGTCGAGTTCCCCGTTCGCCACGAGATCAAGCGGGATCTGGCCGGATGACGTGAAACTATTTCGACCGAAATTGAACTTCAACCCGATCGCCTGCTTATCGTCGATCTTGTATGTAAGATTGCCCGAGAGGTTGTCGCGGCGGTATTTGAGCGGGTTGATGAACGGGCCATCGGTGTAGCTCGGTTCGTAGGCGATAAACGAAGATAGGTTTTCCCATTTTGGCGAGATCGCAAAGAAGCCGCGAAATGTGTTGTTGACCCCGCCTTGAATACGGGCGGTAAAGATATTGGAAAGCGATTCCTTGTGCCTGATCTGCACGACGCCG
>JBBQGO010000263.1:0-4381 GCA_038323125.1 Pyrinomonadales bacterium | reverse complement strand
CTGGTTAGCAATTAAATTGCTTATTTAGGGGCGTTGGTATTGTTAGCCATCGTATTAGCCGGCTTAACAGCTGAGTTGGCGTTGCTCATGGTCGAGTTTCCCATATTTGCCGCAGGCGACATCGTAGCTGCGGGAGTTGGGGTCATCGTTCTAACAGGTGTCGACACTGCCTTGTTAACGTTAACGTTTACATTCGATGCGTCGCCGCATGCCATGCCGAGAGCTCCCATACCGAGGACGGTTGAAAGTGCAATTACTTTTTTCATTGATTTACTGACTCCTATCTTTCTCAAAGATTAATTTATTTTTGTAGTATAACTAGCGTTCGACTGATCGAACACAGTCGTTTTGCCACCCAACTCTTTCTTATTCGGAGCAAACGTCAAAATAGTGTTCAGGAATACATTAGTCAACCCCAAAAGTGATTAAAAAATGCGTTTTTTCGAATTATTTGTTTTGACCTCAGTTCGACTTTTGGATGGTTCCCTTGATGTTATCCGTCCGAATTTAATTCTTGACTATATTTAAGGTAAAGCGTTATCTTCAATCAGGGACTCTTCTTCCGCTATCCTTCCATTTTCCAACATTTTAAAATGAGTCATTTACATGATAACGAGCGCAGGCGCGAAGTCACCGCGGTATCCCCGAGGTACCCATTGACCCTCGTGCTAACTTCCCTTTGTGCTCTCGTATCGACATTTATGCTGGCTAGTTCCGATATGTCCCTGCTTATTAAATCGATAGGCTTTGGCGGTATTATCGGCTTGTTTTTGTTTTTTATTTACCCCGTATTTACGTGGCAGGGCAGAGGGAGGCAATCGGTTTCCGGGAGATCTGAGGTTATCGCCGCGGAGAGTGACAACTGCTTGCATGCTCTTGAAGAGGCAGATGAGTATATTGCAGGATCGTTAAAAATTGCCGATGTTTTCAGGCTGGTTATCAACCGGATCGCCGATGTTATGCCTTTGGCGGGCGGAGCACTTTATTTGCTCGACGAAACCCGATCGAGTTTGAATAGGGTCGCTTCCGAGGTTTCGACGACCGGACTAGAATCCCATAAGGGTTCCGAATCCGAAGACGGTACGGTCAATAAATGCTATTCGAACAGATCAGTCGAATTTGTTGCCAAGGTCAAAGACGGCACAACGTCGGTCGCTATTCCTTTATGTCGCGAAACGGAAATCTTCGGTGTCTTACACTTGCTTGTTAAGGATGCTCCTGACCTGCCGGGCAAGCACATACCTTTTTTAAGCGCCGTTGCAGAGCGCGTGGCTCCATTGGTGATCAGTTCGATGGCCCATGAGAAAACCAGAGAAAACGCTTTGACGGATGCGACGACCGATCTTCCGAACGAACGTGCATTCCACCTCATCCTCGAAAACCAGATAGCGGAGGCCCATCGCAATCGCGGCGAACGTCCACTCACCATCCTGACGGTGGATATCCAGAACTTTGACGAGATCAACAAAAAGTACGGTCACGCTGCAGGCGACCGGGTCCTGAACTTCGCCGCTGTTACGATAAGAGACAGTCTAAGGCAGATGGACTTCTTTGCCCGGGCGTCAAATGATGAATTTCTCGCCATCCTTCCTACAGCTTCAAAAGAGATATCTCACGAAGTGATCGCCCGAGTCAGCACAAGCTTCTTTGGGCGCAAGCTGAAGATTTCAGATGACAGTGTCGTAGAGATCGTGTTGAATTTTGGCTGGGCCGCGTTTGGCGAAGACGGTGAAACGTCCGGCCAGCTGCTTTCCGCCGCTCGTGTTAGAAAGGAGCAGTCCAAGTCAATAAATCCTGGCAAGGTTCTCTGGTTTTCGCGCGAGATGGCCCAGTAGGTTCGTCCACTTCCATTCTTCCCAAACAGGGCCAGCTAAGTGGACAACTTTGTAAATAAATCGACGCCTAGTATATTGGGTCAATGGCAAAGATAACGTTCTACGGCGGCGTCGGTACCGTAACAGGCTCCAAATACCTCCTCGAAAATAACGGCAAAAAAGTTTTAGTTGATTGCGGCCTCTTTCAGGGCCTGAAGGAGCTGCGCGAGCGCAACTGGCAGGATCCTCCGTTCGTTGCTAGCGAGATCGATGCGGTTATAATCACGCACGCACACATTGACCACACCGGGTGGCTGCCGCGGCTTGTTAAACTCGGCTTTACCGGGCAAGTGACAACTTCACGTGCAACAGGTGACCTATTAAAGATCCTGTTGCCCGATTCGGCGCGCTTACAGGAAGAAGAAGCCGATTATCGTAACCGCCATCAGCTTACTAAACACACGCCGGCCCTACCGCTGTATGCCGAGGACGACGCCCGTGCTGCACTGGCTCTGCTTCGTACCGTACCCAACGACGGCCAGCCGTATGAGATCTGTGAAGGATTCAAGGCCAGGTTCTTGGTCGCCGGCCATATCATGGGAGCGAGCCTCGTGCATGTCGAAATGGAGAATGCAAAACCGGACGGGTCACCGGTCCGGTTTTTGTTCTCGGGCGACCTCGGCCACTATGACCAGCCGATCGTAAAAGATCCGGCCCATCCGCCCGAGTGCGACTACCTGATGTGCGAATCGACCTACGGAGACCGCTTGCATGGCGACGTAGATTCTGCAACGCAGATGGCCCGTATAATCAACGAGGGTGCGCGGCGCAATGGCCCGATCCTTATTCCCGCATTCGCTGTCGGGCGAACACAAGAGGTGCTCTACTTGATCCGCGAGCTTGAAGACGAAAAACGCATCCCCATTTTGCCGGTGACCGTCGACTCGCCAATGGCGGCTCAGGCAACCCAGGTCTATAACAGGTGGAATGAAGAGCACGATCTCGAGTATGCGTCGATCCTCGCTCACGAGCGGCATCCGTTAAGGACCGCCTCGATGACCACGACCGCGACCCGGGAGGAATCGAAGCAACTCAACGACAAGAAGGGTGCAAGGATAATCATTTCAGCCTCAGGCATGCTCTCGGGCGGCCGCGTGCTTCATCACGCTATGCGTATCTTGCCAAACGAAAACGCAACCGTGGTCTTTGTTGGCTATCAGGCGGCAGGAACGACCGGGCGGCGTGTACAGGACGGTGAGCGGGAAGTAAGGATCATGAAACACTGGATACCCGTTCGATGTAATGTGGAAAAGGTCGAGGGCTTTTCGGCCCACGCGGATTGGAAGGCCGTTCTCCGCTGGCTGAGCGGGCTCGAATCGGCACCCAAAATGGTGTTCACCACCCATGGTGAGCCCGACGCCGCAGAAGCGATGGCGGGCCACATCCGTGACCGCTTTGGATGGAACGTGGTGGTTCCGCAATATATGGAAACAATTGACCTGCCTTAGGGTTTAGGCTAACATCCGAGAGGAAAATACCGTTATTGCGTTCCATATTTCGGCATCGACGTAATGCTCCAGAAAGGCGACAAGATCGGAGACTATACGCTAGTCAGATTCCTCGGCCGAGGCCAGTTCGGAGTCGTCTGGCTGGCCGAAAAGGAAATCCAATTCTCCACCCGCAAGTTTCAGCACGCCCTTAAGTTCCTTTCGAGTTTCGGTGACGAGGTAACACTAAAGTCTGTCCAGGCTGAGATCGATACCTGGATCGAGGCCAGCGGCCATCCGAATGTCATGTCGGTGCTGGATATGCTCGTGCATGAAGACCATGTCGTCATTGCGAGCGAATTTGCCGATGGCGGGTCGTTGATGGGCTGGCTGAAAAAGACGGGCGGTAAGGCCCCCACGCAGGAAAGGGCCCTTGAGATGATGACCGGGATACTCAGCGGCATCGAGCACCTTCACTCACGCATGGTCGTGCATCGCGATCTGAAGCCTGACAACATACTTCTCCAGGGAGACTGTCCACGTATAACCGATTTCGGCATTTCACGGATCATCTCGGCAAACTCGATGTCGGCTGTGGCGATGGGAAGCCCGTTCTATATGTCTCCCGAGTCGTTTGACGGGAACAAGTCGCCCCAGACCGATATCTGGTCGGCGGGGGTCTTGATGTACGAGATGTTGACGGGCGAACACCCGTATACCTCCGACACCATGTACGGGCTGGTGGCTGCGATCCGTCAGGAAGAGCCGAAGCCGCTGCCCGATTACGTTCCCCCTGACATAAGGCTTGTGGTCCACCAGGCTCTGCAGAAAGACCTCGCGATCAGATTTCAAACAGCCCGGGAAATGCGTTCCGCGATCGAGCAGGAAATATATAATTTAAAGGTCCGTTCCAGCGAACATAGGGCCTCGTCCGGAAAATTAGCCGATCTTGAGGAGTTTATCGATCAAGCAAGGGCAGTCACGCTGGTCAACCATCAATTGGCCCAGACCGACGTATACGAAGTTCCAGATCCGAATGCCCAATCCCAACCTACTCAGGAGATCGCTCCCGGTATGAAG
>JBBQGO010000262.1:0-4383 GCA_038323125.1 Pyrinomonadales bacterium | reverse complement strand
GACAAGAACTCTTGGCGAAATGATTTCGCTGGGAGAAAAATGCCGAAACTACTGATATTTTAATAAAATAACTAGCGTAGGAAAAAAACAACAGGCATATTGGCATTGACAGCAGCGAAGCTATTATTCCGTTGGCGATGTCATTAAATATTGCTGTCCGGACCTAACGATGAACCAAGTCGAACTCGAACAGATCTGTCGCGACGCTGCAGCCTCATTGGTGGGGCTGCGCTTTGGGAAGGTCTATCCCCATTCGAGCCTTTCCATGTCGATGGACTTTTTTCCGCACAGCGGCCAGTATCTGTTTGTCGACTGCGATCCCAGGGCAAGGGCTGCATACCTCGTGACACGCCGCGTGAAAGACCTCGAACGGTCCGCTGCTCACGCATCGCCGTTTGTGATCAGCATGAGAAAGCTGCTTTCGGACATGGAACTCAGATCGATCGACACGATCACTAAAACTCGCATCATGGTGCTTGGTCTTTTCCCGGTTGGCGAAGGTGAACCTGATCGGCTGTCCCTGGTTGTTCAGCTTGGCGGGCGACGGCCCAATATCTTCATACTCGACGGCGAAAGGCGGATCGTATGCGCTGCACGGGAATCGACCGATCAAGGGCAGGCACCGGGTGAGAAATACGAACCGCCCGTAGAGCCCGACTCAGGTGATCAGGTCCGGGACACCGCCGGCAGGCCACTATCTGATGTTCTCGACGAAGAAAGCAGCGCGGGCGAGCAGGAAGCGCGATTCGAGACGCTGACGAAGGCAGCACGTAAAAAGATCAATACCGATATAGTTAAACGGCGAAAGCTCATAGCCAACCTCAAAGGCGACCTGGCCGGACAGGGAGACGCGGCCGTATGGAAACGGTACGGTGATCTGATCCTGGCCAACATCTCAAATCTCCGCCGCGAGGGCGACGATCTGGTCGTTATAAATCTGTATGACCCTGACCAGAAAGTGCTCTCTATACCTGCGGCCAACCAATCACCGGCTGAGGCCGCGGAGTTTTACTTCAAGCGATATGCAAAAGCCCGGAACGGAGCCGCAGCTATCGCTGACCGTCTCGCATTGGTTCAGAGTGAGATCGAACGGCTTGAATCGCAAAAGGATCGGATCGAATCCGCGATAGAGCAGGAAGATACAGAATATCTGACGGCGATCCTGCCACAACCGAAAACGAGCCCGGCAATATCGAAGAAAAAGGCTAAACATTCGGAGGACTTCAAAGGAGCTCGCCGCTTCATTTCATCCGACGGGTTGCTGATCCTCGTTGGCAAAAAGGCTCAGGACAATGACTATCTGACATTTCGAGTCGCTCGTTCGCTCGACCTGTGGCTGCATGCCGCTGACTATCCCGGTTCACACGTCGTCGTACGCAATCCCGATCGGAAAGACGTGCCGAATCGAACGCTCACCGAGGCCGCCCAACTCGCTGCATTTTACAGCGACGCCCGAGCGCAGACTAAGGCGGAGGTTCGATATACGCAGAGAAAGTTTGTTAATAAACCGAAGCGGTCTGCTCCGGGAATGGTGAGCCTGGCAAGTTTTAAGACGATACTGGTCGAACCGCAGGTTTCGATCAAACTCGACGGCGATCCAGCTTGACGCCAGGTTCGTCCCTACTCAGCCATCGTTTTCGCAACCGTTGTTTTCATCGAGTTGAAGACATTTGCTCCGCCGCCTATGAACATTCCACGTAGGTGGCCTTCGCGATCGACAAGGAGCGTTTGGGGGACTACCTGTTGTCGTGTCAGAGCATAAACCTGGTTGGTCGACGCACGCGGCATACGTGCGATGGTGTAATTGATCTTCATCTGTGCGGTGAACTGCTCAATAGCATCGACTGCCTCGGGATCGCCGTCGTGGTCTCCTATATTGAGACCGATCACCTCAAAACCTTGTGCACCGTATTTCTGCTGCAGTTCGACCAGATGCGGCATTTCAGCCCGGCACGGGCCACACCAGATGCCCCACAAATTCAACATCACGACCTTGCCTTTATAAGCGGCCAGTGTGGTTTTCGTTCCGTCGAGCAGCTCAAACTCGGCATTGGTCACTCCGGATGAAACCGGAGGGTATTCCGAGGACTTGCTGCCCGTTGCCGCGGTGTTCCCGGCCGTAGCGTTATTGCTATCGGCGGAACTCGACGAGCAACCCGTTAGGGCGGAAAACGCAACACTCAAAATTACAAACAAAACCAGATTGGCAGCAAATTCTTTCATTAATTTCCTCGATTGTTAGCTTTCAACGGATGCAGCCGTCGGATACTTACCTGAACAATAATACAAAACTATGATGACAATAGCATCGGAATGGTGTGATTAATTCGAACGTGCATCGGGCGTCGATCGGCCAGAGGTTCAGTCGGAGTCGCCATTCTCAAGCTCATTTTCCGCGAGTGCGTTCTCATACTTGATCACGACGCGCAGCCGTCGATAGAGGCTCATCCATTGATTAGCGACCCAGGGCAGAACAAAGAAGGCAATGATGTAGCCTCGCCAGTCGTCGAGTAATAGGCGGAAATTAGAGAGGATGATCAAAAACAGCCCGACCCAAAAACTAAAGCAATATTCGCATGTGAAAAGATAGAAGAATTTTCGCTCAACGATCGTCGAGGCGGTCTTACAGCGGCGTTTACATATCGAACGCCACTCTTTAAATACCTCTTCCTGCGTAACGGTCCATGCGATAGCGGCGACAGCCATCGACAGTACGAACAGGAAATAAAGCTGGTCAGTAATGCTCATTTGGGATCGCTGCGAATAGGTCCGATATCATTGTAATAAATAAACAAAGACGCTGTCGCCAGCGAAGGAAAACAGCGTCCTTAAGGGCCGGAATATCGATTTTGAGATAGTACTCCAGCATCTCCGATCTATCCGCTTCGCACTCATCGGTTCCCCCCCCGTTTCAGAGAACCGGACATCGTCGGCAAACAAGATGATAGTAGATGGCCGAAAGAAAGAACTGTATTGCGAGATACATTGATGCAATTGTCCGCCGATACCGGAAATGAGTGTTTAGTCGAGTTTTTCGCAAAAAGCGGCGATACGAAAGAGAGTTTTTTTCTCAGCGGCAGAGCGGCCGTCTGACGCCTAAGCGGTGAACATATGTTAGACTTCCTCTGATCATTTTGCCTTGCTCATTTTATGCTCTTTCTTTCGCAATCGGCGACGGTTTACGGTATCGATGCGTTGATCGTCGATATCGAGGTCAACCTGCAGCCGGTCTCAAAAGAAGCGGACATGGCGCCGCCGTTCAATATCGTCGGCCTGCCTGATACAGCTATCCGCGAATCGAAGGAGCGCGTGCGGGCGGCGATAACTAACAGCCAGTATTTCTTCCCGTTTCACAAAACGACGATAAACCTTGCACCGGCGGATGTTCGTAAGGAGGGAGCCGCGTTCGACCTGCCGATCGCACTCGGGATACTCGGCGCCGCCGGTGACCTCGGCATCGACCGCATCGATAACACATTGAGCATCGGCGAGCTATCGCTGGACGGCCGCGTGCGTCCGATCCGCGGAGCCCTGTCGATTGCGTTAAAAGCACGCGATATCGGCATCAAATATCTTCTGCTCCCCGAAGAGAACGCGACCGAGGCGGCTGTTGTTTCGGGCATCAGCGTCTATCCAGTGAAGGACTTAAGAACCGCGGCGGAGCTTTCGTATCAGCTTCAAACCGGCAGCGATACCAGCATCAGGCCGCTCACGGTCGACATCTCAGAGATCCGTTCGACGGATAACCGTTACCGTGTCGATTTTAACGAGGTGCGGGGCCAGCAAACCGCCAAGCGTGCACTCGAGGTGGCGAGCGCGGGCGGGCATAATATTCTCTTCATCGGCCCGCCGGGATCGGGCAAGACGATGCTTGCTAAACGCCTGCCGACGATCTTGCCGCCGCTCGAGTTTGAAGAGGCAATAGAGATAACCAAGATCCACTCGGTCGCGGGACTGACAGGCAAGTCAGGCCTGATCGTCGAGCGCCCGTACAAATCGCCGCATCACACTGTCTCGCAGGCCGGATTGATAGGCGGCGGTTCGATACCGAAGCCGGGCGAGGTGTCTCTCGCACATCTGGGCGTTCTGTTTCTTGATGAACTGCCCGAGTTTGACCGCAGCGTCCTTGAGGTCCTGCGACAGCCGATGGAGGACAAGACGGTAACGATCTCGCGGGCTGCTACGTCGCTTACTTTCCCGTCTAATTTCACACTCGTCGCGTCAATGAATCCGTGTCCGTGCGGATACTTCGGATCGAGCCGGCAATGCCTATGTTCGCCGATGCAGATACAGCGTTACGTTGGCAAGATCTCAGGCCCGCTGATGGACCGCATCGATAACACATTGAGCATCGGCGAGCTATCGCTGGACGGCCGCGTGCGT
>JBBQGO010000261.1:0-4413 GCA_038323125.1 Pyrinomonadales bacterium | reverse complement strand
GTTCGCGAACATTTTGAATGCCCGCTCGATATTCGTGTCGAGCGTCGCGACCTGGTCGGTGACAAGATACTCTTTAGCGGCAATTCCGCTTGCGGGCTCGGAGCCATCTACGCCGGTGCCACGATAGCGGCGTGGTACCCGATCACCCCGTCGACATCGGTTGTCGATGCATTCAGCAAATACGCTGCCAAGTACCGCGTCGACCCTGTAACGGGCAAAAACAATTACGCGGTCGTGCAGGCCGAGGATGAACTCGCGGCGATAGGTATGGTGATGGGAGCGAGCTGGAACGGTGCACGAGCATTTACCGCGACCAGCGGACCGGGTGTCTCACTAATGAATGAATTTCTCGGGCTCGGATACTTTGCCGAGGTCCCGACCGTGCTGATCGACGTTCAACGCACCGGCCCTTCGACCGGAATGCCGACGCGGACTCAGCAGTCGGATCTTTTGCTCGCCGCTTACGCGTCACATGGCGATACAAAACATCCTCTGTTGTTGCCCGCTACGCCCAAAGAGTGTTTTGAGATGACCGCCGACGCCTTTGACCTAAGCGAACGCCTGCAGACGCCGGTCATTGTTATGACCGATCTGGACCTGGGAATGAACGACCACGTAACGGAACCCCTCGTATGGGACGACACTCGCAGTTATGATCGCGGTAAGGTGCTGACCGAGGAGCAGCTGGAGAATATATACCGTGTGAGGACGCTCATGTCTGCGATCGAGGACACGGTGGCAGAAACAAATGAAAACGGCGGCAAGATGTCGCCGAACATCGATGCGGACAAGAGTGTCCCCGAGCCGGGAGCACCGGACCTGCCGGGCTATGACGGAAGCGATGAGACCGCCGGACAACCGCTGGAACAGTTTCGAGGCAAGTTCGGACGCTATCTGGACATAGACAACGACGGCATCCCATACCGCACCATTCCCGGTATTCATACGACTAGGGGAGCCTTTGTCACCCGGGGTTCGTCCCGCGACGAATACGCCGTCTACACTGAGGACGGCGATGTCTACCGCCGCAACATGGACCGCCTGATGCGAACGTGGGATACGGCGAAGGAACTCGTTCCACAGCCAGAGTTTTATTCACCGCGAAGACGCGGAGACGCGGATGCACTTGAGGCAGAAACACGACCGGTAGGGAGTGTGCCCCGTCACGGCTTGATCTATTTCGGAACATCGACTTACGCGGCGATCGAGGCGCTGGAGCTATTAGAAAAAGAGGGCCTCCCCCTCGACGCAATGCGCGTCCGTGCATTTCCATTCGGTAAAGCGGTCCGCTATTTCGTCGAATCACACAATCGCCTCTTCGTGATCGAGCAAAACCGCGACGCCCAATTCAAAAGCCTCATGATGATCGAATTGGGCGTAAATGCTGATAAACTGACCTCAGTCCTGAACTACGACGGCATGCCGATCACGGCGGATAACATCTGTAGGCAGATAAAAGCCGGCATTTGATAGGAGTGTTAGTGGTTTCTTAGAACAAACCCGAGCATTTCCGAAATTTAAGTGGAAAGGCTACGCATGGTAAAATATTCCCTTATATGGAAGGCAATTATATTTTGAGCGATTATTTGGAACGGGCACTCGCCGAAGCCGAGTACGACAAGCTCGAGGACGGCACGTTCTTTGGAAAAATTCCGTCATGCAAGGGTGTCGTGGCATTCGCGGCAACGTTGCGCGAATGTGAGAACGAACTTCACTCGATATTAGAGGACTGGGTTCTTGTCGGCCTCAAACTAGGCCACGAGTTACCGGTGATTGAAAACGTAAACTTAAACATGAAGCCCGTATATGAGCCAATTGAGTCCGTGTAAACGAAATGACTTTATACGACAGCTTCGCCGGCTGGGATTCAAAGGACCGTATTCCGGCTCGCGGCATCAATTCTAGATCTTTAGAAAAAACAGGCTTACTGTTCCTTCGAACGCCGAATATTCGGTACCGCAACTCAAGATGATGTTGCGTGAAGTTGCTGAAATTATCGGCCGCGATATCTCAAATGACGAGTGGACTAACCTTAAATGACCTACGTACGACCAACATTTCGACACCCGGCACTGCCTAAGAACGATCTTGGCTATACGGTGGATTACTACGAGGGTTCGCTTTCGACGCTTTGTGCCGGATGCGGGCATGATGGGATCAGCGCGGCGATCGCGCAGGCGTGTTTTGAGATGAACATCCTTCCGCATAAGGTGGCAAAGCTCTCAGGCATAGGCTGCTCGTCCAAGACTCCGGCTTACTTTCTGAGCAATTCGCACGGGTTCAACTCTGTCCACGGCCGTATGCCTTCGGTGGCGACGGGCGCGAACCTGGCCAATCGCGATCTGATCTATTTTGGCGTTTCTGGCGACGGGGACACGGCTTCGATCGGGATGGGGCAGTTCGTTCATGTCGTTAGGCGAAACCTGAACATGGTCTACCTCGTGATGAACAACGGCTGCTATGGCCTGACCAAAGGCCAGGATTCGGCTACTGCTGACGCAGGTTCAAAGAGCAAGGCCGGATCGGTGAATCTATTTGAGTCGATCGATCTGGCAAGCCTGGCCATTGAACTTGGGGCGACATTTGTCGCACAGAGTTTTTCGGGTGACAAGGAACAGCTCATTCCGCTTGTCAAAGCCGCGATGAAACACCCCGGCTTCGCCTTTATCAACGTTATTTCGCCATGCGTGACATTCAATAACAATCCCGGCTCGACCAAATCCTACGACTACGTTCGTGAGCATATGGAAACGACTGCGCTGGTCGATTTTGTGCCTATCGCTCACGAGATCACTGCTGATTACGAAGAGGGAAGTGTCGAGAGCCTTCAGATGCACGACGGATCGTCATTAAAGCTTCACAAGCTCGACAAGCATTGGGACCCGCTTAACCGAATTTCGGCCATCAACGCCGTCCAGAATGCACGTGGAAAGGGCGAGATACTTACCGGGCTGCTATATCTCGAAACAGCGACATCAGATCTGCACGAACTTATCCAAACAAGCGACGGTCCTTTAAACGCGCTGACTGAAACGGAACTGTGCCCTGGCTCGGAAGTGATCGCGAAGATCAACGACGGTTTGAGATAACCTTATTTGAGTGATGGCACCGCCTGGCGTCATACCGCTTCGGACTGCGACGTGAAGTTAAACTCCTTGAGCTTCAGTGCCGGGAAGAGCGAACCGCCGCCGCTCTCTGAGCCGCCGACGCGCTCGGGTTTGCCGACCATGAGGACGTTGCCGGGGCCGAGGGTTTTGGTCGTTGATTGGTTAAATCGAAAGTTCTTTAGCGGGTATGAGATCTTACCTTTCTCGATCAGCCACACGCCGTCGCGCGTCAGGCCCGTCGAACTGGCGGTCCGCGGATCGGTTTGGCGAATATACCAGAGGCGGCTGACCAGGATACCTCGCTCAGTCGATCTGATCATCTCTTCGACCGAGGACGTGGGCCCGCTGGTTTCAAGAATATTGTTCACCGGGCCCGGTGTCGGCTGTCTGCCCTTTTCTTTGGCCCAAAATCGATTGTAGGTAAGCGTTTCGAGCACGCCTTTGTTCACGAGGATTATGCGCTGAGCAGGGATGCCGCCTTGTGCGGATTGCGAACCGGGAAGCTCCGGGTGCCATGGGTCGCTGTATATCGATACCTTTTCATCAAACACCTTTTCTCCGATCTTTGTTTTGCCGTCGGCCGCCGAATAAACACTGCGGCCCTCTTCGGCACTCCGGGAGTTAAATCCAAATCCGATATTGCCAAACAGATCGACAACGGCCTGCGGTTCAAATATGACAGTGTAAATGCCCGGTTCGATTACACGGGCGTTGCGGCCCTCGAGGGCTTTGCGGATCGACTCGCGGGCGATCCTCATCGTATCAAGTCGTGCTATATCGTGATGGCCGCGAAAAAAGTAGCCCGAGCTGGTACCGTCCGGAGTCCTGGACGTAACGGACAAGCCGACGCCCGTTGTACGTTCAAACTCAAAATTGCCGTTCTTTGTCGCACTGCCGCCGGACTGTGATGAGGCCGAATGAAACCCGGCCCCGATGACCTTACTTTTTTCTAATTCGTTGATGATCGCACCGATCTGACGGGCACGGTCGGTCAGCGACAGGTTCGCCGTCGCCTCGACATACCGGTTGACCGGCTTGTATGTTTGCTTGCCGAGTGTCGGGACGTATTCGCGATCGACGGGGGCCGTGCGGGCGATAGCCTGAGAGCTTTCGACCATCGTTCGCAAGCTGGCGTCGTCAAGGTCATTCGTCGAGGCCGAGCCGCGTTTGCCGTCCACCCAGACGGTGACGCTGGCACCGCGGCCCTCACGCGTGCCGCTTGTGAGCACGTTATTAGCTGCAAAGCGCAGATGCGACCGCTTATCACTGCTTACGCTTGCCGTCACGTCGTCGGCTTTGACCATCC
>JBBQGO010000260.1:0-4416 GCA_038323125.1 Pyrinomonadales bacterium | reverse complement strand
GGGTATACGCAGTGCGTTTCCGCGTTTGTACGAGATGGAGCGGGACCACGGCAGCCTGATTAAAGCGGGACTGTTCGGAAAGCGTGATAAAGCAAAGAGAAAGGTGCCAAAGGGCACCCCGCGAAGCATCACATTTCGACGCGGGATACAGACTCTGACCGATGCTCTCGGATCGCACTTGAACGACAGCATCCGGTTAGGAACGGCCGTCGAGGCGATAGAGGCTCTCGACGGCTCCTATTCGATAACGACAAACGGCGTGACTGAGCAATTCGACGCGGTCATCCTGACCACGCCCGCTTATACAGCCGCGGGACTGATCGCAGGGATCGATGCGGCATTGGCGGGCCAACTGGCGGATATCTATTATCCGCCGGTCTCGATCGTCGTGACGGGATTTGCCCGCGAACACGTTAGGGCCACCGCCGACGGTTTTGGATTTCTCGTACCGGGCAGCGAAAAGCGGCAGATCCTGGGTAGCCTCTGGACATCGTCGGTCTTTGAGAACCGTGCCCCGGATGGGTATCATCTATTTACGATCTTTATCGGCGGCAGCCGCAATGCGGAACTCGCCGACAAGAGTGAAGCCGAGCTTGTCCGGATCGCCATCGGCGAGTTGGATTCGATCCTTGGTATAACCGGCGAGCCTGTTCTTACAGCAGTTAAGAAGTGGAACAAGGCCATCCCGCAATATAACATTGGCTTCGAAAGCGTTGCCGCGGCGATCGACGCGTTCTCAGCAGCGCATCCAGGGATGTACCTGTGCAGCAACTACCACAAGGGGATCTCTGTAAGTGACTGCATTAAGAATGCCGTCGCCGTCGCAGCTGAGATAGCCGGCACCCAAACCATCAATGAGTAAGCTGATACAACCTGGTTTTCCGATCACCCGCATGCGCCGACTGCGCAAGACTGCGGCGATCCGTGATATGTTTCGCGAAACGACGCTGAGCAAGGCTGACATGATCTACCCGTTGTTTATAGTCGAGGGTGATGCCGTAAAAAATGAGATCGGGTCTATGCCCGGGCAGTATCAGATGTCGGTGGATAACGTGCTTCGCGAATGTGAGGAGCTGCAGAATCTCGGCCTCAATTCAATACTGCTTTTCGGAATACCGCGAGAAAAGGACGAGGTTGGTTCGGGGGCATATGCTCCGGACGGGATAATCCAGAAAGCTCTGCGGGCGATCAAGAAAGAGTTTCCCGAAATGCTTGTCGTCTCCGACGTGTGTCTCTGCGAATACACCTCGCACGGCCACTGCGGAATTGTCGAGGACGGCACCGTAAATAACGACAAAACACTCGAGCTGCTTGCAAACGAAGCCCTGTCGCACGCCGAGAGCGGCTCCGACATCATTGCCCCGAGCGATATGATGGACGGGCGGATAGTTGCGATCCGCAGCATTTTGGACAAGGGCGGTTTTGCCGACACGCCGATAATGTCATATGCGGCAAAATATTCGTCGGCGTTCTATGGCCCGTTTCGCGAGGCGGCTGAGTCCGCACCGCAGTTCGGCGACCGAAAGGGCTATCAAATGGATATCGCCAACTCGGACGAGGCGATGCGCGAGATCGCCCTCGACATCGGGGAGGGTGCAGATATCGTCATGGTGAAACCAGCCCTCTCGTACCTCGATGTGATCCGCCGGGCCAAAGAGAATTTTAATATGCCGATGGCGGCCTACAACGTCAGCGGTGAATATTCGATGATAAAGGCGGCAGCGGAACGCGGCTGGATCGACGGCGAACGGACGATGATGGAGGTCTTGACCTCGATCAAACGCTCGGGCGCCGACGTGATCATCACGTATTTTGCCAAGGACGCCGCCCGGCTTATCTAACACGAATGGATACAACAAAAAGCAGTCAACTATTTGCCGAGGCACAGCAGCATATGCCGGGCGGGGTTAATTCGCCGGTCCGAGCGTTCAAATCCGTCGGCCGCGATCCGCTCTACATCAGCCGTGCAAAGGGCTCCAGGATCTATGATGTAGATGGAAACGAATTTATCGATTATATAGGTTCGTGGGGACCCATGATCCTCGGACACGCCCACAGCCGCGTGATCGACGCGATCAAGCAGGCGGCCGGCGACGGCACGAGCTTTGGCGCAAGCATCGAAAAGGAGATCGAGCTTGCAAGGCTGGTAAAGAGTTTTGTGCCGTCCATCGAAGTCGTGCGAATGGTCAACTCGGGCACCGAGGCCACCATGAGCGCTATGCGTCTCGCACGAGGGTTTACTGGCCGCGACAAGATCATAAAGTTCGAAGGCTGTTACCACGGTCACGGCGATTCATTTTTGAGTAAGGCCGGATCGGGTGTCGCAACTCTCGGTTTGCCTGACAGCCCGGGGGTCACAAGTTCGACTGCAAAGGATACGCTCAACGCCGTCTATAACAACATCACATCTGTCGAACAGCTGATCGAGGGAAACCGGGGTCAGATCGCAGCCGTTTTTATCGAGCCGGTCGCCGGCAATATGGGCTGTGTCCCCGCCGATCCCCATTTCCTGTTATCGCTGCGCGAGCTGTGCACGGCCGAGGGCATACTGCTTATCTTTGATGAGGTAATGAGCGGCTTTCGCGTGGCTAAGGGCGGTGCACAGGAGCTTTACGGCGTTCGGCCGGACCTTACGACGCTCGGCAAGATCATTGGCGGCGGGTTGCCTGTAGGAGCATATGGGGGGCGGCGAGATATCATGCAGCTTATAGCCCCGGAAGGGCCCGTTTATCAGGCAGGCACCTTATCAGGGAACCCCCTCGCCATGACGGCGGGAATCGAAACGCTTCGCGCGATCGACGAGGATTCGGACTTCTATGGACGCCTTGATCGCTCCGGCCAATATCTGCAGTCAGGCCTCAGGAAGGCAATGAAAGAGCTGGGGCTCAATTTCACGATCAATCGCTCCGGTTCGATGTTCACCCTCTTTTTTACCGACCAGAGCGTGACTGATTTCACGACCGCCAAATTGTCGGATACATCAAAGTTCATAGCGTACTTCAACGCTATGCTGGAAACAGGCGTCTATCTGCCGCCATCGCAGTTCGAAGCGTGCTTTATCTCAGCCGAGCATTCCATCGAGGATCTCAACAAGACGCTCGAATCTGCCCGCCGATTCTTCGAAACGCTCTGATCGCCGGCTTGCGAATGGCTCCACAGGTTGAGCAAGCGAAGAAGGTCAGGCGGCAGCGGCGTGTTTATGGCGACTTGTGGAAAAATGATCAGAGGTGGCTCGAGGAGAAGCGTGGGTAGTTCATTCAGGTCTACTTCACCGAGGTCGTCGCAAAGGTGAGGTACTTGCCCGCAGTGGCCTGCCTTGCAACTGGTGCGAGTGGGTGAAGGACACTCTTTGAAACGACAGATGCGGCCGATATAACTGCCGGGTGCGTTGAGCAGGAATATGTCCGCACCAGCGTTTATACCTTGAGTGCGGCCCTTGAGTTTGCGACCTAGTTTGGCGAGCCTGGCCAGATCGACGGTAGCCTCGATCGTTACGAGCAGGTCGATGTCCTTCGGGCACAGTTTGTCTGTCATGATCGAGCCGATAACGGCGATTCGACGGACGCCGGTGAGATTTGATGCTTTTCTGGCGAAATCGAGCGCCGCTGAAATGAGCGTTTCGCGCAATTCGTTCTTCACCTCACCTGTTCGATCGACTCTCATGATCGCGATCATGAGTCCATCCCAAGCTGGCGGCGCAACTCGGCAACATTGGGCGCAAACGGGTCGCCCGCCGAACGCTTCTCATTATTATTCTCAAAAGATCGGAGCAAACTCTCAAGCAGCTCTAGGCCCTCTTCATCGCTGGCGGCTTCGCGAGGGCTTTTGTTATCTAGAGCCGGAAGCGGTATGTCAAACCAACTTTTCCAATGCTCGCGTCCGCGTTCCTCTAGGATTGCTTGCAATTCAGGCGGAACGTTCGGCGAGATCGGCCATTCAAACTTATCCCGCACACCGGGGCCGGCCGCCGCGCCGCCGGCATCGGTACGAGCTTGCCACATCTCGTTGATCTGAGACTCGATGGGCTCGACAATAGTGGTGCGATAGACGGCTTTGTCGCCTAGCCGCTCATCGATAATGCCTTTTATGACCGCGGCCCGTTCCGCTGAATTTACCTCAACGACGAGCTTTCCAGCTTTGATATCCATAGTTCCCAGCAGGACCGGTCCCCCAACTCTTTTTCTCGCCTCATCGGTGCCGCCGAGCCATGGGAATCGGATCTTTTTGACCTTTCCCTGTTCAACCTCGCCACCTGTCAGCAGATCAGCCTCGGTCTCGCCCTCGGCAAGCCCGCTGAGGGCATGAAACGCTTCGTCCGCCGACGCGATATCATAGTAGAGCTTGTGGGGAACCATCCGATGGCCTTCAGCGTTCAAAATCGTGGGAGGGGTGAACATCGACCGAAGTGAATCGAGA
>JBBQGO010000259.1:0-4423 GCA_038323125.1 Pyrinomonadales bacterium | reverse complement strand
CGAACCAAGATACCCCGAAAAGAAGCTCCTCCACGCACGAAGCTACCCGCCCGATCCCGCCTTCCTACGATCTTAAATGGACGGCTAAAGATAACCGTAAACAAGCCACATAGCTCGATTTCGATATTGGGGGCTGATGGGAAAGTGATATTCGGTCCCGTGCTATCCAATATTGATGGTCAAGTTGTGACAGGCATGTTAAATCTGGGTACTTATACAGTTGTTGCAAAGGAGGCTGGATTTATCGATTCAAGTGTGACAGTAAAACTCTCCCAAAGACTGCAATCTATCCGAATCGATCTGACAGCCATTCCACTCGCGTTCTTGACCTTCGAAGTTACCGTTCCGGATGCAAAAATCGAGATTCTGGGTATGGGGTCATACTTGGGTGGGCTTGGACGGCTCGCCATGAGATTGGGTAAATACGTTATTAATGTCACAAAGAAAGGCTACATCACTCAGTCTCTTGAAGTTGATTTGATCACCGCCGGGTTGGAGGTCCGCAAAATAGTCAATCTTCAACGGATTCAATTGGGCCCAATGGTGGATGATGCACGGCAAGCATTCAATGCCGGCCAGTACGATCGAGTAGCCGTCATCTGTCGGGAGATTCTTGATTTGGAACCCAGTCTCGGTCCGGCCCACCTGCTGTACGGCAAGGCTCTCTTTGAGCAGGCACAAACCGGTTCATCTCCCCACCTCATTGAAGCTCTTCGGCAGGGAGAGGTTGTAAATATGGACGTCAAGGTCCTGACTGAAACAGGCCGTAATAGAGTTCTGTTGGACGGAACCTTGACGTTAGATCGTAATTATGTTCGCCTTGAAGTCCCTCGAAATGTTTCACTGAACGTGTGGATACTGAAATCAGACATTGCTAGCATCCGGCTGGTTTTAGACAAGCACGATATCGAATTCGTGGAATATGAAGGAACCGGTTCCCCACAGAGCGCGGGCGCGAAGAGGTCAAATCGAAAAATCTCTATATATTCGAAACAGGTCTATTTGCGCCATAGAATAGATCTTGGGAAAAAGGAGACTGAGACATTCTGCCAGGAAGGAACGTCGACCCCTCTCAAATGCCAAAAAGATGGTGAAAATCTGCTCCAGCTCCTGAGTTTTTGGCGTTCTCAGCTAAGATAGTAATTCGAAGTGTCGGAGCGGGCAGATCAATACGAACTCTGTCATACCGAGTTAGCTTATAGACGAGTTTGACCTCGTTCAATCCTAATTGTTTCGTTAACGAGGTCAGAGGCGCTCTAAAACGAAAAAGGGACTGTCAGCCTCTTGCTTATTTTGGTAATTTGTGAGCCGATCAAAACAGATCGTTTGGTAACCGGGCCACTCAGTGAATTATGATATGGTCACGTCTTTCAGGACACGAGTCTCACGCTGCTTTCCTCGATTGTTGACCTTCAAACGCTTTTCAACCTGCTCGGGGCTTAGGTAGCCTTCGATATAGCTGAAGGCTTCGGAACGTGCATCGTCGACGGAACAGAAAGTGCCTCCTTCGACGAGTTCGATCTTGAATGTCGCGAAGAAGCTTTCCGCTTGGACGTTGTCGTGGAGGGCCTCGATCACCAGCTCGTCCGGCATCCCGTCGGATATCTTCCAGCCAACTATCCTTTTACTTACTCTTATCGTGCCACGTTGCCAGATAACACTATTAACCAGAGGCAAATAAGCCTTATCTCCACCTCTCGAGTCCGAAGCTACGACACACCAGTATCGGCCGCCAGAATCACCATGATTATCGCGATCATAAAAGGATTTACAACATGAATTTAGTGTTCAGTGAGCATTTGCAGCAATCCGGTTCACGCTAGATCTTTGGACCGGTAAGTCGAGTTCAAAGACTGAGCCCTCATGCCCCGGCCGAAACTTTAATCTGCCGTTATGTTGAGATACGATCTTATGAGCGACACTTAAACCAAGCCCAATACCCTTATCTTTTGTTGTAAAGAAAGGGTCAAAGATCTTGGGCAGTAACGTCGCATTGATTCCACCTCCAGTATCTTCGATTTCGAAGGTGCATCCTCCCGATGTTTCAAACGTACGGAGAGTAATGAGACCACCCGCCGTCATTGCCTGCAATGAATTGATCGCCAAATTCAGAATTACCTGTTTGATCTGCTCTGCATCGGCCATAACTTCCGGCAAATCATCTGTCAGGTACCTTTCAATAACTACATTCTGTGAAAGAGCTTGATTTTCAAGAAGGGAAACAACCGAATTAACGATCCTGTTTAGATCATTGGGTTCGATCGATAGAGCCGCCGGCTTGGCAAAACGGAGGAATTCGCCGACGAGCTTGTCCAACCGGTTGATTTCCGTCTTTGCCAGGTCGGCAAACTCACGACGAGGGCTATCTGGCGTGAGTTCGTCTTCCAGTATCTCAACCGCACCCTTGATCGACGCCAGAGGATTTCGAACTTCGTGGACAATGCCGGCGGAGAGTTCCCCGAGCGAAGCCAACCTTTCCGCCTGCAATAGCTGTTCAAAGGTCTGTTGCAGTTCTTCGTAGGCATGTCTCCTTTGCTCCGCATTGCGTTCGGCTCGCATCCGGGCTTGCTTTAGTCTGTCGCCAAGAGCCCCCATGATCCCGCCCACCAAATTAAAAATAACGATCTCGGCGTATTGATTTATCGAGTAATCAAAGTGCCCGTGCTGCCAGTGTAAATATATGTGTGGCGAATAAACCACGGTCGTGAAAATGGAGGCGGCCAAGCCTCCGCGTAGCCCAAAGAGAAGAGCCGCGGCGATGATCGGAATGTAATAAAGTCGCTGATATATCTCATGCCAGACGATTTGGTCGACCGGCGTCAGAAAATGCAGAATCGTCACCAGGACAATCGACATCGGAATAATGAGGGACGCTGAGACGCGCAGACTCGGAGATGCGGAGACAGAAACCGCCGTGTCGCCGTGTCTCCGTGTCTCCGTGTCTTTCTTATTCGAGGCCATGTTTCTGCATTCGATAGATCAGAGCACTTCTCGTGATTCCAAGAAACCGTGCGGTCTGCGATTGATTTCCACCAAAGCGGTTCAGTGCTTCGCTAATCAGATCTCGCTCCAGTAATTCTAATTCAATCGGCTCGTTCGGAAGAGAAAACCATTTATTGCCGGGTGCGGGTATCGATCGGTTCTGTATGCTCGCGGGGATATCCGCAATGGTCAAAGATTCAGCTCCTGAAAGAATTACCATCCTTTCGATGGTATTTTCTAATTCGCGTACATTTCCTGGCCAATCGTGATCGACCAAAGTTCTGAATGCTTCCGGCTCGATCCTTGGAACAGGTGTTTTGTGCCGTTCGGCCGTCTTCTTCAAAAAATGCTCGACCAAAAGCGGAATGTCTTCACGTCGTTCCCGCAGCTCCGGCATACGGATCGGCACCACGGCGAGCCTGTAATACAGATCTTCGCGAAACTCACTTTGCCTCACCCGTTCCCGTAAATTCTCATTCGTCGCAGCGATGATGCGCACGTCAACCTTTCGGGGCGTGCTTTCGCCGAGGCGTGTTATCTCCTGCTCCTGCAACACGCGTAAGAGTCGCGGCTGTGCAGGAAGAGGCATCGCGCTGATCTCGTCCAGAAACAGCGTGCCCCCCGAAGCCTCCTCAAACTTTCCTTTAGACTCCGAACTTGCACCTGTGAACGCGCCTTTCTTGTATCCGAATAACTCTGCTTCTATGAGGGTTTCGGGGATCGCGGCACAGTTAATAGCTACAAATGGTTTTTCTCTTCGCCCACCGGAGAAATGAATGCCTTTGGCAACGAGTTCCTTGCCGGTTCCTGATTCGCCTTCGATCAAAACAGTTGCGTCGGTCTTCGCGACGCGTTCGACCGTTTGAAACAGACTCCGCATTTTCTCCGATGTTCCTATTATATTTTCAAGCTGGAAACTTTCATGCACAACGCGGCGTAACCGGCGATTCTCACCCATTACGTTCCCAAACCTTAGGGCTTTTTCGACGGTCAGCAGGAGCGATTCGCGATTGAACGGTTTTGTGATGAAATCAAACGCGCCGCTTCGCATCGCTTCCACCGCCGTTTCGACATCGCCGAATGCCGTAATGACTACGACCGGTATTTCACTGTTGAGTGCGTTTGTGCGACGGAGCAATTCCAAACCCGACATCTGAGGCATCCGCCAGTCAGTGATAAGGCAGTCAATGTCTGCATTTGAAAACATCTCAAAGGCAGTTGACCCGTTCTCCGCCGTCAACACGGTATAACCGGCTTCCTGGAGTTGAATTTCCAGGACGCGGCGAAGGCTAAGGTCATCGTCTGCAATTAGAATTGTCGCGGATTTGTTATCCATCAAGGACTATCGTATCCCAAAAGTCAGAGTCGCCCATTTTGACTCGTAGTTTAGCTTTGGGTCGCTTAGTCGGGTCATATTGATGAATTTGACATACCACTTACC
>JBBQGO010000258.1:0-4431 GCA_038323125.1 Pyrinomonadales bacterium | reverse complement strand
AAACCGTTTTCGAAAGACGGATCCGTGCCTAAGGCTGCCGATATGATCACCAAGGAGCAGTCCCCCAAGGCGATCGACATATCATAGTTCCCAACCGCATTTTCGTTGGTTCGCCCGTCGGGTAACCACGCCCGGCACGTTAAGGAGGAAAAATAATGAAACCCCCATTTGTGTATGCGGCGATCGCTTCCTTTATCGCAGCTCCTTGTGGCAGCTACAGCCTAGATCTTCTTCACAATTACCAAGGTGATATCGTCATTTGCCGGGGCCAGGCCGGTGAAGTGCGAGAGGGCGGATTCTACTTTGTCGCGGATGGCGGAGGCGGTGCGGGTTATGTTTGTGCGGAGAACCTCAGAGAGACGGTCGAGGCCAAACTCGTCTTCCCTTAGGTTGTTGGCTTCGGTGACGCCGTCCGAGTAAATGACGAGGACATCGCCGGGGTTGAGTTTGGCATGGCCTATCTCGTACTCGGCAAAAGGCATTATGCCAAGCGGCAGGCCGCCCGAGGATAGCTGTTCGATGGTGCCGTCGGCTCTACCGATGAGCGGCGGATTATGCCCGGCGTTGATAAACGTAAGTTCGTCCGAGGCCGGGTCGAGCTCCGCTATAAAGAGCGTAACGAAGCGGTTTGCCGGTGTGTTTTCGGCGAGGTACTCATTTACCGAGATGACCGTCTGGCCGAGCGATGTTTTTGCGGCGACCTGGCCGTGTACGGCGGCATGCAGGCTGGACATTAGCAGCGCGGCGGCGGTTCCCTTACCCGACACATCACCGAGCGCGACCAGCATCTTGCCATCATGGCGCTCGATAAAGTCGTAATAGTCGCCGCCTATCTCATAGCATGAGAACGAGATACCCTGAAACTCGTATCCTTCGACGATGGGCGGGCCCGAGGGCTGGAATCGCTGTTGGATCTCGGTCGCGAGTTCGAGTTCACGTTCCATTCGCTCGCGGTTGATGCGTTCGTCGAGCAGGCTCGCATTCTCGACACGGATCGATGCAACTGAGGCAAGCGTTGTGAGTATATCGAGATGCTCGGACGTGAAGGTTGCCTGCAGGGTCGGCGAATCGGCGTAGATGATGCCAAAAACGTGACGTTCGTCGACGCTCAGGGGCACGGCGAGCACTGATCTGATGCCCTGCAGCACCAGTGTCTGGCTGGCGAACCGCGGGTCTTGCTGGGCGTCGGAAGTCAGGACCGATTTTCCGTTCTCGACCACCTCGTTCATTATTGCCTTGCTTATGCGGACCTGGTCGATAGGCACTTCGCTGCCGCGGACGCGAGCTACCTTGATCTCCATATCCGATTTCAGCTTTTCGTCCCTCAGCATCACAACGACCCGCTCGGCGGGCACCGCCTCAAATACAAGTGACGCGACCTGATCGAGCGTATCGTCAAGGCCGCTCGACGACAGCAGGGCGACCCCCACCTTGCTTATAAGCCCGAGCAGGTCGGTGCGGCTCGAAAAGCTCGAATCAAGTATCTCGGTCGTCGGGTTCTTTCGCGCCGTCAGTGAGATGGTATTCGACGGATCGAGGAAATTGGTGTTGTCGGATATGAGGGTCGAGCTGATGCTCTTAATGGCGTCGCCATCGGCCTCGAAGAGGATCCTGGTCTCACCGATCCGGATCTCACTATTGGGATAAAGCGGTATTGTCGTCGCGACGCGGGCGCCGTTGAGCAGCGTGCCGTTGGCGGAACCGAGGTCCAGCAGCCAGTATGAATCGCCTTCTTTGCGTACCTCGGCATGCAGTCGCGACGCAAAGGCGTCCGGGATACAGACATCACTGCGGGCCGAACGGCCGATGGTCGTCCTCAGCCGTGTAAGAGGAACCTTGTCGGGGGAATCAGTCCCGTGATTGACCAGTAGATGAGCCATTTACAGAATAAAATATCTTACGCCAGCGTCTTGTGTCCGCGAACGACGATCGTCCCTGACATCAGATCATGCAGCGTTCGTCCGCTCGAGTTCACAGCGGCGAGCAGAAACCCTAACCCGAGAGTCAGCACCGTCAGCAGATAGCCCAACAGGTTCCTGACCAGAATACTACCGATCGTTACATCCGCACCGTCCATTTTTACGATCGTCAGGCCGCAGAGTTTTTTGCCGAGGGTCTGTCCTCTTAGGATCGGGAACACGAGAAAGTTTGCTATGAACAGGACGATGCCGATCACCCACGCAGAACCCGCGATCGACGCCGTGCCGTGCTCGTCAAACAGTTCTGACAACAAAAGCCACAGTATTGGCGGAGCCAGCAGCAGCATATAATCAAAGGCGAGTGCGGTGCACCGGAGGAAAAAGGGCGCCTTCATCCGCTCGGGCGAAAAATTGATGATCGCTTCCATTTCAGGTGCTTCTTTTGCGGCAACCGCCATAGCTGATGAGGCCATAGAATTGAGATCGACGGGCTATCCCGTCATAAAATGCAGTGTCGTGTCGCCCATACGGATCCGGTCACCGTTTGAGAGGGCGTGCGGTTCATGCGGCCGCAGGTGGAGCAGGTCAGCCGTACCGGCAAAAAGCAGGGTGCCATTTGACGACCCGAGATCCTCAACCATAAAGCCGCTTCCCTGCCGCCATATCCTAGCATGGCGCCGCGAGATCTTTGTTTGTGGGTCATAACGCGATAGATCGATCTCAGGAAAGATATTGGCCATCGGGTCACGCCGCCCGACAAACGTTTCGCTCTTTTCTAGGGTGAATACTGGTGCGTCAAGCTCACTCGTGCCGTCGATCACCAGCTTGGCGGTCGGCGCCGACCGGCCGTAGATCTCGGAATGAACACCCTGTTGGGCGATAGGCTGTTTGGCGCCGCAAAATGCGCAAAACAGATCGGTCGCGACGATCCTTTGGCCGCAAAAACCGCAAAAGACGCTTTGGTTGGCCAGGCTGACGGCCGCCGGTATCTCGGTGACACCATAGGTGACCGAACCGCGCTGCAGGTTTTCGAGATGGTCGGTAAGCGCCTGCCGCAGCTCATCCGCCGTGTCGAAGCGGCTCTCAGCGTTATATTCAACCGAGCGCATCAGGATCCATTCGATCTGGTCCGAGAGCTGCGGGTTTAGCTGGCGCGGACGTGGATTCTTTTGGAAATCAAAGATCAGCAGCGGGTTGTTTTGCGGATCGGCACCGGTTAGCAAATGAAACATCGTCGAGCCGAGGCTGTATATGTCGGACCGCGGCTCGACCTGGCCCGAAAACAGCTCGGGCGGTGCATAGCCCATCGTCCCGACCGCCGTCACGCCTTTTTCTTCCTGATTGATCGACCGCGCGATCCCAAAATCGATGAGCATCAGACGGCCGGTCTTACCATCGATCATTATGTTGGACGGCTTTAGATCGCGGTATACGATCGTTGTCGGCAGATTATGCAGATATGCGAGTACGTCAGCGATCTGCAATGCCCAGTCAGCGACGGTCGCCTCGTCGATTCGTCCTTCGGGTGCCGCCCTCAAACGAGCGGCGAGGTCACCTCCGGCAATGTATTTCATCACTAGATAAAAGCGGCCCTCAGATTCATCGAAAAAGTAATCAAAGATGGTCGGGATCGAGGGGTGATCAAGCGTCGACAGGATAGTCGACTCGCGTTTGAAATCCTCGATCGCTTTCACGTGCTGCTCTTCTTCGATGTTCGATTGGACCATCTCCTTGACGGCCCGCTCGACGCCGCCGAGGTTTTGATCGAGGCAGAGGTAGACAGCCCCCATTCCGCCGCCGCCGATCTTGCGAACGATCTCATAGCGGCCGTTGAGGACCTTGCCTTCGGATAGGGGCTTTAATCCGGGCCTTCTACCTTCAGTATGGCCTGCAGCGACGTTTGCGGTCTCACCGGGGGCGGCGGCCGACGAATGGTCCGTGCCGGGCCCCGCCTCGTCTTGATCGATCTCGTTTGTATCGATATTTTCCTCGTTAGGTTCGTCGACCACTTGCTCAGAAACGGCATCATCGATCTGTTCGGCAGACTCGACTTCGGGCTCTTGGGCAGCTTTTTCTTCACTTTTATCGGAGGCTGCATCTTCAATGCTCTGCGCACTATCAAGCGGCCCTGAATTCTCGATCGCTGCCTTGTCTTCGTTGTTCGACGAAGGCGAGTCGCCGCCATCAAGCGGGCCATCGTTCTCGATCGTTAACTCGTCATCGTCGCTCGAAGATGGCAGGACACTGCCATCAAGCGGGCCCGAATTCTCGATAGTCTTTTCGTCCGAAAGCGCGTCGGTATGTGCGGAAGGCTCACGCTCAGCGACCGGCTGCAGCGAGACGCCGCAGATCGGGCAATATCCTTCGGTTTCGGCGACTTCAAAGTCGCATGCGTGACACGTGGCCATTTTCTTGTAAGTAGTAGTTGATACAGCCGGTTACTGCACTATCCGGAACCGCAAAAAAGTCTTGCCAACGATAACCTCATCGCCGTCGTTCAGCGCTTGGGCGT
>JBBQGO010000257.1:0-4450 GCA_038323125.1 Pyrinomonadales bacterium | reverse complement strand
GACATAACCGTAGACAATACCCGGCAGTATAAACAGGAGAAAGATCAGCGAAACGATCGACTGCATCAGAGGAGCCGCCGAGGCAGTTAGTTGCGGCGCCACGGGCTCGGCGTTTGCGGCAAACGCTTCTCCATAGGTTGCCGCGTCTTGATCACCAAGGCGGGTCTTTAGGGAGTTCTGCAATGGTGTCTTGCCAAAAAACTCCTGGCCGAGTATCGGCGCAGCCTTGGCGACCACGTTCTCCGGAACGCCGGCCGTTTTGAGCCTCTCGATCGATTGATCCGTGATTCTGAATCCCGCGGGCGAACGCATCGGGGAGGAGTCAGGTACCGAGACCGCGGCCAGAATGCCGACGCCCACGACCAGCGTTGCCAGGCCCGCCCACAGCCCCTTCTTTTCTTTAGGGCCGAGTGTTTCCATCTTCGGCATTTTGTCCGGATCACCGTCGACCGCCACCCGCTTCAGCCTTGGTTCGATGATCCGGTCCGTCAGAAACCAACCGACCGCAACAATAATGAGGCAGGATGCACCCGTGAAATACCAGTTTGAGAGCGGATTTACGAGTCGGGAAGCATCCAGGATCTGGGCCCCCGACTGTGTAAGTCCGGACAGAAGAGGGTCAAGACTGGAAGGAATGAAATTAGCGCTAAAACCACCCGAAACGCCGGCAAAAGCAGCCGCGATACCCGCAAGCGGATGCCGCCCCGCGGTATAGAAGATCACACCGCCGAGCGGTATGACCAATACGTAACCGGCATCGGCCGCCGTGTGGCTGATGATCGCGACGAAGATCAACATAGGCGTTAACAACTTTGGCGATGTGAAATTAAGCATCGCTTTCAGCGCCGCGTTGATAAAGCCCGTATGTTCGGCCACGCCGACACCAAGCAATGCGACAAGGACAACTCCAAGAGGATGGAAGCCCGTGAACGTCGTAACCAGGTTTGAGAGAAACGTCGCGATCGCAGCTCCGGTCATCTGATTATTGATGATCAGGGCCTTGCCCGTTCGCGGATCGATCTCGGAAAACACCATGGTCGAGAGGATCGCTGACAGGATCCACACGACGAAAAGCAGGATCAGGAAGAGGGCCGCCGGGTCGGGCAGCTTGTTTCCCACCGTCTCGATGAGGTTAAGAGCTTTATCTACAAACCCTGTGGGTTTTAGGCCATCATTCTTCCCGTTTTCATTTGCCATAGTGTTTTGAGTTATTTGCCTAAATCAAAATCGAAACTTTCCGCAGAGGCTCATTGTCCGTCTAACTTGCCCCTGCGAATTTTATGGATTCGCCGGTTAGGGCCATATGAATACCCTGTGCCGCCAGCTTACCCGTCTGGGCGGCGTCTACGGCCTCGGCCCCGCCGTTGACGCAATCGCCGCCGGCAAAGATCTTTGGGTTCGAGGTCTGCATCATCTCATTGACGCCTACGCGCCCTTTCTCGTCAACGGCAACGCCCGCGACATCCGTGAAAAACGAACGCATTTTTTGTTGGCCCACTGCCTTGATCACCATATCGCAAGGTATTTCGAAAAGCTCGAGCGAGCCATCGGTCCTCTCGCAGCGAAGGCCCGAAACTCGTGATTCATCATCGTCCGCGAGTATTCCGATCGGAGCCGCCTGCCACACGAATTCCACACCATCTTTTTTCGCAAGCTCAAGTTCGTAGTCATAGGCAGGCACATCGCGTTCGGTCCGGCGATACACCATCGTCACGCGCTCGGCACCTAAACGCTTTGCTTGCGTTACCGCGTCAATAGCCGTATTACCTGCACCGATCACGACAACCGCTTTGCCCAGTGGTACCGACGTCCAGTTGCGAGTCTTGATCCGTTCTATAAAATCTAACGCATCATACACGCCGTCAGCATCCTCGCCGGGGATATTCAACAAGTTGGTGTCGCCGAGGCCTACGCCGAGAAAGATGCAATCATGCTCCTTCAATAGCGAACCAAAGCTCATACGGACCATACCGCCGGCTTCGGCCGGGGGCACCGGCTCGTCGCCCACGATCTCAGTATTCGTCTTGAACTCGACACCGATCTTTTCAACATGAGCAACCTCATCGAGTGAGACTTGCTGAGGCATCTTATATTCGGCCATACCGTATGTATCAAGGCCGCCGGCCAGCGGCTGCCGCTCATAGACAGTGACATCATAACCAATGCGGGCCAGATACGTCGCGCATGAAAGCCCGGCCGGCCCCGAACCGACGACACCGACCGACTTACCGATAGAGGGCCCTTTAGCATAGATCTGCCTTCCGTTCTGCATGGCGAAATCCGTGGCATACCGCTGCAAGCGTCCGATCTCGATGGGCTTTTGCAAAAGTGTTTTCTCGACGCATGCCCCTTCGCACAACACCTCGACCGGACACACACGAGCGCAGGTCGCCCCTATAGGATTCGCATCGAAGATCACACGAGCTGAACCCAACAGGTTTCCAGTCGCGATCTTTTTTATAAAAGACGGTACATCGATATGGGTCGGACATGCGTGCATGCAAGGAGCGTCATAGCAGTATAGACACCTGTTCGACTCATGCATAGCCTCAGCCGCGGATAGCGCAGGATTGATCTCGGCAAAGTTCTGCTCGATCTGAGTTATATCGAGCGGTGTACAAAAACCATCTCTCATAAATTACATTTCTATCGCTTACAGTTACTTTGTAATGCCCGGCTGCAGTTTTTCCGCAGTCTGCAGGTCTGCGGTAGCCAGACGCACATTTCCCATTTTTCTGTATACCATCGATCGGATCTTGTATGCCGACGCATAATTGGGCCGAAGCCTGATCGCCATCGTGAGATCTGCAATAGCCTGTGGTTTTTTTGCGATGAGGCCATAGCATAGGCCGCGATTGTGATAGGCGACCGGGAGATTTTTGAATGCCGAGGGTGAAGTGGCGTTCAGTTGGATCACTTTTGTGTAGTCGGCTATTGCTTCCACATTATTCCCTTGCGCGAGGTATGCTCGCCCTCGTGAAAAATAGTATTCGGGCCCAGTCGGATCCACCGCTATTGCCTTGGCAAACTCAGCTGCAGAGGCCAAATAATTCTTTTGCGCATAAAACCGCTCTCCATTCTCGGAATACTCGGTCACCGCAATGAACATGGGTGCGAAATAGTTTAGCGAAAGCAGCTCGGTCTTGACCTCGTTATAGCTTGCACGGCGATCGATAAGAGCTAACAGAGGATCGGTCATCACATTTGGCAATTTTGAATCAATGCGCCGCTTACGGATGACGGTAGCTATAGATGTTGTTTCACTCTCGCCCGGTCCGTAAAGCATTAGGAGAATATTTGACTTGAGGGCGATCTCAAAGATCGCTGCGTGCTCGGGGCCCAGATCTTCCTCAAGTATTTTCCCTATCGGTGAACCGGTAGTTACCAGAAGGTAACGAAGGACGGCAGCCGAATCTTTGATCTTATTGCCGGTTTTTGCCGGCAGTGGCGACAACTTGATCCCGAGAGCACCCGCGTTCGCTACCGCTCTTGCAAACTGCCGATCAACGAGGCCCTGATCGTTGCTATCTGCGTGTAAAATGGCGGCAACGCTCAAAGAACTGCCCAATTGCCAGGCAAGCCCCTTTTTGGATTCAGACTTAACCTGTGCGGCAAGCCCTGCGGATAGCATGATTACCAACAAGATCGCAAAACCAAGTTTGTTTTTCATAAGTCTGCTCCTCCTGCGACACACCATCGTTCGTCAAATGGGAACTCCGACGCAAGACTTATTTAACAAATCGGGAATATTTACAAAGCGGAGTCTGAATATCCACAAATTTCTTGAATTCATCCATTTCCAGAGTCTTTTCAATAAGTTCCTGAGGTGTTACCTTCTCCAGCACCCAGTTGGCCCCATCCTTTTTGTAGTTAAGCAGCATTTTGCCAAATACCGTTCTGTATATAGATTCGTTGCCGATGCTAATGTCCCTCCACGAGGCGACATTAACAACGACCTCTCCGGTCGTGGCCGTGTATTTGGTTTGATCATCCATCACCGCAAAACACCTTTGATCATCAGCCGCAAAGACCCAATCACCCGAGCTATCCGTCTTAACTGTTTTAGACGCGATATCCTTATCGAGCTATTCTTGGGGCACGCCTTGAGAACCCGTCATTCCGCATCCGGACAATAATAGAACAGCCATTATGAGGGTCAGTTGATGTTTCATATTTCTCCTTCTTTTCGATTGTGTGTCTAGTCGGCCACGATCTGATCATAAGCATCGGGACGCCTGTCCCGGAAAAACTGCCACGTATTACGCACCTCGCGGATCATGTCCATGTCCAGGTCGGCTACGATGAGCTCGTCCTGATCGCGTGACCCTTCGGCGACGATGCGTCCCCGCGGGTCGCAGAAGTAGCTCTGTCCATAAAACTCACCGATATTCCAAGGTGCCTCCGTGCCGACTCGATTAATGGCACCAACGAAGTAACCATTCGCCACAGC